>VHDG01000610.1 GCA_016871475.1 Verrucomicrobiota bacterium | reverse complement strand
CGCCATTAACTGAGACCCCACCTTAAAAAGCCAATTCTTTTTCTCATCCGCCTCGGACGAGCCTCACAGGGTTCCAACAATTGCCAATTTCAGATTTTCTATTGGCAATTGAAAATCGAAACTCGTCATTCGGAAATCGAAACTTGCCACCTCCGCACCTCCACACACGGCGGCAGATGGTTCCATCACGCTGGCCCGGTTGGGTTGGGGATGAACGATTCAGGGGATGGTGATGCGGAAGAACCGGTGGGTGCGGGCGATAGGGAACGAACGTTGCATGACGGCGCCGGTGCCGAGAATGGTTTCGGTCGTCCACCATGGACCGCCGACATCGAAGGACGTTTCGAGCTGGTGGACCACGCCGGCCTCCGTGGCGAAACGCATTTGGAACTCGCCGTTGATCACTCGCGGCGTGCAATCACCAATCTCTATGGTGCCCGCGGGATCCCACCCTTGGGCCTGGCCATCATCGTCGGTGGCGAGCAACTCAACCTGCAGCCGCGCACAGCTGAGTCGTGCGCCGAAACGCAGAGGGAGCCGCAGGCTGACCACGCGACCTTCAACTCCGGAAGTGGTGACAGTGCTTTGCGCAAGGTTCACGCCGGCGACAAGATTCGAGAGGACATGCCATTGCCCGGCGTTCGCACCGGTCTGAAAGGCCTCCAGCTCGCCGTCGTAGAGATCAATGCGCTTCGTCTCTTGATGAAAGCGCAGCCAAAGCACAGTGCCAGTCTCATCGCTGAAACGCAGATCGATCGTGTCGAGCAGATTCCAGTTTCGAGGGTGTGTCCAGGTGACTTCATAATCCACCCACTGGTCAGCCTCCGCCGTGAGGTGTGTCTTGGCGACTTGGATCACTCCTACTTGGCCCCCAAACCGCACGCCAAGTTGCCCCGCATCGTCTTTCGTGGCCGCAAAGGCATCAGGCATGCCCAGCAGCAAATCCCCCTGGCCATCGAGATCCAGATCGCCTGCAGACATGAAATTGGGCGGCTCGACGTCAATCGCCATCCCTGTCTGAGCGCTCGCAGGCAGCGGACCGCGGCGATGGGCTCCTAGTCCTTCAATGCCGAGGGGGGTCGAATCGAACTGACTCGTGGTGAGCACCTGTGCGGCGGCGGGGACAAGCCCGACCAGGGCGAGGTTGTTGGTCGGACATGCTTTGGGGTGAATCAACGTGGCGGAGAGCGTCGGAGGATTCAGAGTGCCCGGAATGACGAACACCGCCTCGTCGCTGGTGCCTCCGAGCCGAAAGGTGCTGACGGCGAGGTCGCGGGCGAGGTCACCGGTGACATCCGCGGAGACGACGCTTCGTCCGAATTGGGCATTGGCGAGAATCGGAGTGCCAGGGCGAACATTTGTCTGCGTGAGGAAGGTTGGCGCACTAAGGTGATTGCTGCCGCCGCGGTAGAGCGCGATCACACCGACATCATCCTTGCCTTCGAGATCCTGACGCGGGGTTCCGACGACCAACGTGGCGTGGGACGAGTCGGTGCGAAACTTCCCGGTCGCCAGAGTTTCGCCAAAACGGGCTTACGCCTGAACTCCGCCAACGTGCCGCCAAAGGAAGCGGCCGTGAACAGGACAGCCGCATTGGTTTGGAAGGCAAGGAGCCCGACAACGGCACCAGCACGCCCGGGAATCACCAAGACGGCGCCTGCGTTCGCATTCGTGCCGATCGGAGTTCCTGATGCGCCAATGATCAGATCGTCCGCAGCGTCGCCGATGATGTCGCCGGTGGCCAGCGAGGAACCAAAGCGTCCGTTGGCCGGTCGCGCGGAGCCGAAAGTGGATTGAGACAGCGCAACGTTCGCCTGCGTGACGCCGCTGGCAGTGCCGAAGTGCACGTGCACGCTGCCGAGGCCGCTGACGTTCTCGGGCGCAGCGACCACGAGATCTTCCCTCCCGTCGCGATTGAAGTCGCCAACGGCGAGGACTGTGCCGTAGCTCACGCCACCGGAGAGGCGGTTTACCTGCACTGCGCGCCCGCCGAGGATGAACACGTCATTCATGCCGGGAGCACCAATGGCTGCCTCCCGGAAGCCGTCCTTGTCGAAGTCTCCGGCGACGATCGAGTAGCCGAAGTAACCGCGCTCTATGGGCGTGACCCCGAACAGACTCGAATTGAAACCGTCCGGCGCGATCGGATTGATATTCAAAACTCCACCGTTGGCCAGCACAACGCGCAGGCCAAAGAGAAACTGGCCGGCTCCGAGGCTGACGACGAAGCCTGCGCCGACATCGATGCGATCTTGGCCGAACCCCGTCTGACGCAGGTCTCGGAGAGACCCGATGACAAGGTCTTGAATGCCATTGCGATCCACGTCGGCGACGGCGCTGGCAATCCCGAAGAAATCCCCGTCGGCAACTCCGGAGATCTCGTTGTCCTCGGCGAAGCCAAAGCGGGTTTCGTCGAGGAGCGCGTTGCGAGTTTCAAAAATGTCGGCGCGCCCGTCGCCGTCTGAGTCCGGCACAAGTCCCCAATTCGGGTGCACACAAACCAGGTCGGTCTTTCGGAAGCTGACGAGACCTGTGCCATTGGTCCGGATGACGGCTATCTGCTGGGGTCCCCTGGTGTTGAAGAGGGGTGGCTCGGGGTGGAAGAACGCGATGCTGGAACCATCCGGCGACCACGCAGGATCGCCTCCACCGTGTGGCGTGGTGAGGATGCGGCGGACGAGGGCACCGTTGGTTCGGATGATGGTGACATCCCCGTAAGGGAGCGTACCGAAACGTTCTGATGTGATCACCAGTTGAGTGCCATCCGGGCTCCACGTGGGGTCATGATCCTCTCCGGCGCTGAATGTGATCTGGTGATTGCTTGTGCCGTTGGCCTGGATGAGAAAGATGTCCTTGTCATTGCCACTTATAACACGGGAATAGGCGATCCATTGTCCAACCGGGCTGAATCCAGGCTCCAGTTCGTCCGTGTCATTGTCGAACGTAAGCCGTGTGACGATGCGGGTCGAAATCTCGATCAATGCCAGGTCCTGACTTCCGAAGCGCTCCGTCGAAAAGACGAGCCTCGCGCCGTCGGGCACCCAGACCGGCTCGGTATCCATGCCTTGGGCGAAGGTCAGCCGCGACACGCCGGAGCCATCGAGATTCATCACGTAGAGGTCCCAGTTGTTGCGGTCGGCGCGGTTGGAGGTGAAGGCAATGCGCGTGCCGTCGGGTGAGATACTCGGGTGATCATCCGGAAGATTCAACCCGTGCTCCGCGCTGACTTCG
>VHDG01000609.1 GCA_016871475.1 Verrucomicrobiota bacterium | reverse complement strand
TCGAGGCAAACAAGAGCAAGCCGTTCTTTGCCTATTACTCATTCTACGATGTCCACACACCCCTCATGGCGCGCGAGGACTTGCGGAAGAAGTACGAGGAGAAACGCGCGCGGCTCGGCTTGAAAGAAAAGTGGGGCCGCGAACACGAGCGCGATGTCCGACTCGTGCAGGACCATGCTGTCTATGCGGCCATGGTCGAAGCGATGGACCTCGCCGTGGGCAAAGTGTTGGCGAAGCTCGACGAGCTCGGTCTGCGTGAAAACACGCTCGTCATCTTCACAAGCGACAACGGCGGCCTCTCAACGAGCGAAGGTTGGCCCACGTCGAATCTTCCGCTACGCGGAGGCAAAGGTTGGATGTATGAAGGCGGCATCCGGGAGCCGTTGCTGGTGCGGTGGCCGGCCGTGGTGAAGTCCGGAAGCATCATCAGCACCCCCGTGAGCAGCCCGGATTTCTTCCCCACGCTGCTCGAAATCACCGGCTGGCCCAAGGAAGGCCAGATGCTTGATGGCGTGAGCCTGCTGCCGTTGCTCAAAGGCGGCACACTGCCGGAACGTGCGCTGTTCTGGCACTACCCGCACTACGGCAATCAAGGCGGCGCGCCCAGCGCAGCGGTGCGACGCGGCGACTGGAAGCTCATCGAATGGCAGGAGGACGGTCGAACCGAACTGTTCAACCTCGCCCAGGACATCGGCGAGCAATCCGACCTTGCCGCGAAAGAGCCTCGACGCGTCTCCCAGCTCCGCGACGAGCTTCACGCGTGGCAGAAGCAAGTTGGCGCAGCATTTCCCATCCCTAATCCGAACTATGACCCCGCCAAGCCTAGCGGTCGCTACTCCGCGCGCTCCGGAGCCAACACCACGAAGCCCAAGGCAACCCCATGAAACACCTCCTCGCGTTGCTGGCACTGCTTGCGTTCGTCCCCACCCACGCGGCAGAGAGACCAAACATCATCGTCATCATGGCCGACGACCTCGGCTACGGCGACCTCTCGTGCTACGGGGCGAAGGCAGTTCAGACCCCCGCCATTGATCGGCTCGCCCGGGAAGGAGTGAGGTTCACGAGCGGATATTGCAGTGCCTCCACTTGCACACCCACCCGTTTTTCATTGCTCACCGGCACGTATGCCTTTCGCCAGAAAGGCACCGGCATCGCTCCGCCGAACGGTCCAGCCGTCATCAAGCCCGGCACAGAAACACTCCCCGGCATCCTCAAACGCGCCGGCTATGCCACAGCGGTCATCGGCAAGTGGCACCTCGGCCTCGGCGACCCAGCACCCGACTGGAATGGCGAGCTCAAACCCGGCCCGCTCGACATCGGCTTCGACCACTGCTTGTTGCTGCCCACGACCAACGACCGTGTGCCACAGACCTTCGTCGAAGGGCGACGCGTCAAAAACCTCGACCCGGCCGACCCGCTCTGGGTGGGCAACGAGAAGCCCGCTGGCGATCATCCCACCGGCATGACACATCGCCACACGCTCAAGATGGACTGGTCGCACGGGCACAATCAGACCATCCATAACGGCATCAGTCGCATCGGCTTCTACACAGGTGGAACACGCGCACGATTCCGTGACGAAGACCTGGCAGATGTGTGGGTAAAGGAATCGAACCAGTGGATGGAAGCAAACAAGGAGCGCCCGTTCTTCCTCTTCTTCGCCTCGCAAGACATCCACGTGCCACGCATCGCACACGAACGCTTCCAGGGCAAAAGCACGCTTGGCCCGCGTGGGGATTGCATCGTGCAATTCGATTGGTGTGTAGGCGAACTGATGAAGACCCTCGACCGTCTGGGCCTTACGGACAAGACGCTCGTCGTTCTCTGCTCCGACAACGGCCCCGTGCTGGACGACGGCTACAAGGACGACGCCGTGGAGAAGCTTGGAGACCACCAGCCCGCCGGGCCATATCGAGGCGGCAAATACAGCGTCTGGGAAGGCGGAACGCGCACTCCGTTCATCACACGATGGAAAGGCAGGATCGCGCCAGGAGTGTCAGATGAGATCGTCAGCACCGTCGACTTCGCCGCCAGCTTCGCTGCGCTCACCGGTGAATTGCCCGTTCCGAATGGCTGTCTCGACAGTCTCAACGTGATCGACGCTTTGCTTGGCAAACCTGGTGCAAAGGGCCGGGACCATATCCTTCAACAAGACAACGGCAGCGGAAACTTCGGTCTGCGTGTCGGGAAATGGAAGCTCGTGCGGCTTGAGAAACGCGTCCAAACTCAAGCGCGCGTGAGCAAGGACGCCCCTCCCCTCCCTGGCGTCAAACACACGCTCTACCAGCTCACCGCAGACCCCGGCGAACGAACCGATGTCTCTGCCGCGCACCCAGAAGTGCTCCATCGGATCACCACTCAACTAGACCGCCTCATCACCGACGGACGCAGCCGCCCTGATAGGGTTCCGTGAACTCCGCAATGACAGGACTACTCGGGCGACAAGCCTACGGAACAATCAGCCTGACGGAATCCTTGTGATCAACGCCTCACCAGGACGGAGAAGGTCCTTGGTGTTTATTTGAAATAGGTTTGCAGGCACGCACGCAGTTCAGCAGCGAATCCGTGTGGCGTACACGATTCAACCTGACTCAACGCGCCGGAAATCTTCTGGAAGTCATCGCGGGTCGGTTCGGCAAAGCTGCTATTGTAATTGTATGACCAGGCGCGCAGTGCCTTTGCTGCTTGTTCGACAATCCTTTCGTCTTTGTCGGCGCAAGCTTTCAGTAAGGCAGGAATTTTCTTCCATTTGTCTGTGTGCGAAATGAGCGTGAGCGCATTCCGACGCACATGAAAATCTGACCCACCCTCGACAAGCTCTTCAAGATCATCCAACGACACATACCGTGCCTTCCGCTGCAATGCCTTCAGCGCTTCCCGTGAAACGCTCGGCATCGCGTCAGACAAAACCCTGACCAATCGCGCCAACTGGCCTTCCAGATCGAGTCTGCCGACGGCATACGCCGCTGCCCGACGGATTCTTGTCAAAGGCGAATTCAGAAATCGCGCCACCAGCGGCATGTCTTCCACTGTGCCCGTCTCGCCAAGGCCACAGATGACAGCGAAGCGTTGTTTCTCATTGCCCCTTTCAAGTGCAGCTGCATAAAAACCCCGAACGTTTTCGACATCGGCCACAGCCAGAAACTGCCGTGCCATCTCTCGCATCGAGGTATGACTGTCCAGCAAAGCATCGCGAAGTGGCTGCCTTGCGATGTCTGGACGTTTTGTTGC
>VHDG01000608.1 GCA_016871475.1 Verrucomicrobiota bacterium | reverse complement strand
GCGCGGCATGGTTGCGAAAAACCTCTCCATCACTCCTCCGGTTCGCGGATCCCGATAGTGGTAAGGCAGTCCAAGCAGCTCCTGGGACCTCGATAACAAGACATAGTCCACGCCCCATGTATCAATGCCCACGGAGCGAACCCTGGACCCAAACCGCGTCCCCGCGATGCCAATGCCCTTCAATATCTCTTCATGGAGAGCGTGGATGTTCCATCGGAGGCTCTTTGAGTCCTGGATGGGTTGGTTGGGGAAACGATGGATCTCCTCCGTTTCCAGCTTCTGCCCATCCCAGTGTCCCGCAATGATGCGTCCGCTCTCCGCTCCGAGGTCTGCTGCCAAGTGGATCTGTGTGCTCATGTCCGGCTCCCGATTTCGAAACGATTCATCGAATTTCACCCTGTCCAGTGGACGCCTTGTGCCTCCACTGCTCGTCAAAGAACCCTGCAACAACCGGCGTTCCCGCCTGGCGAGCATTGGGCGGGGACGTGATGTCCAACAATGCCCAGTCCGGGAGCTTTGGGACCTGGCGGGCGTTGTTGAGATAGTCGTATTCCCTGAAAGTGAAGCCGCTGTTCAACACCACGTATCGCTTCGGATTCAAGGGGTTGGGATAGATCACGACAGGGACAGTTTTTCCCGCGTCGAACGAGTCGGAGCCCATCGCCACTGTCTCCCGGGTCCAACGAAGCGGAAGCTTTCCAAGAATCTTTTCGATCAGAGGATTGCTCGATGGATCCCCCCAAAGCACGAGGTGATGATCCTTGATGTCGGCACCGGTGACCTCGGAGGCTTGCTTGGTGCGGGCATCGCCGCGGAAGTGACGTCGCCAATGGGTAATCGCCCGGTCAGCCTCAGCGCTCGCCCACTTGCCAACCGCTTCGTTCCAGGACGGGCCTGACGGTTTCACGATCAGGAAACTGTCCATGAAGGCATCGTCGATGGGGCCCTGGAGGTTGTGGGATTTGCGGAGACCGGACGCGGGTGTGCCATCGATGATCCACTCTCGTGGTGTTTTCACCAACCTGCATGACCAGGAGCGATCTGATCCAGGCTTGGGGCCCACAAGAGTCTGACCCTCCACCTCCACCGACACATGATCGAGGAGGCTGAAGGGAGCTTCACCCGCCTCGAAGTTGAGCCTCAGGACATCGACGTTCCTGCTGCGCAGTCGAATCCTGGAGTCTCCGACGATGTCGGCCTCCACCCGGGCCTCGAGCCAGTGTTCACCCAGGGACTCCACCGTCACCCACGCCATGGCGGGATACTTCAGCGTCCATGTTGCGAACCTGATGTTTCTGGGAACGCGTTGCCGTCCGACCGCGGCGATGGAATCCATCCTCCGGTTGATTTCTGCCCGTGCCTCCGGTGTGTATTGGTGGCCGGCATCGGCTCCGATCACATGCACCAGGTTCAAGCCCTCCCTGGCCATCGCTTTGTCCATCAGGTCCGCAGCCTGTTTTTGTCGATCCTTCTCTCCGCTGTAGGCGACGGTGGGGCAGTGGAAAAGGTTGAGCGCGTAGTCCGGGCAATCGTAGAGATGCCAGAGTTTTTGTTCGAACCAGGAGGGCTTGAGGGTTTCGTTTTGAAACACTTTGAGGAAATCGGGCGTTTCAGAGAACCCCGCACCTGGGGCGGCTCCGGCCCAACGGCTGGCATGGTGCACCGCCAGGTGCCAGCAGGCGGCACCACCCAGGGAGAAGCCGCGGACAAGGATCCTATCCTCGTCAACGGGGTATTGAGACTGAACATGCTCGAGTGCCTCGAAGGCGTCGGTTTCTCCAGCCAGTTTCTGGCCGTTGCAGTAACGGCTGTAGGGATGAAGCACAAACGCTCCCGGGGGAGTGAATTCACCCGGGGATCTGAGACGGTCCCGGATGAACGCCAGTTCCGTGAGGAGCTCTGCCCGTCCGTGGAACCAGAGATCCAATCGATGCATGTGCCCGCTTCCGTGCCGATAGGTGGCGGGCACCACGAGTCCGTACGGTTGCACGCTCCCATCGATTCGGGATCGATAGCCGCGAACCACGAGCCCGGTGGCTGACAGCCAGGACGCTTTGCCTTCGCGCAGCTCTCGGGCCCGGAGCAGGCCGGTCTGGATACACTCCCGCGCTGTGATGGTCTCGTTGGTGGGGTTGAAGAACTCATCGTAGCGCAGGGCCCAATCCACGGCCTTGTGGAACACCTGGACGTCAGGGAGCAGCCTCAGAAGGAGGGGCTGCTTTGAGAGGTCGATTTGCAGGCTTTGGATCTCTTCCCCGAGTTCCTTCGCTCCCCGTTCGAGCTCCTGCCGGTCGGAGTCAGCCAGGGGCTTCCCGGGAGGCGGCTGGCGCCGGACTTTTGAGAGCTCGTTGTCCGCAGGGCCATCGGCGAAACCGAGCGCCGACCCCAGAACAAGGGCCAGTGCGATCAGCGCCGTGGTCGCCAGCGGCGTGGAGAGGGCTTGCCACGGTCTACTTGACAGGCGGGTGGATGATCGGGACATGCCGCTATTGGAGTCCCGAGCAAGCATGGCGACAAACAAAAAGTCAGAGTGATTATGTTACGAGTAGGAGCGCGACAGCTTTGGTTGTGTCGACCGAGGTGGGTGGCATTGTGATGAATCGAACACATCTGAGCCTTCAGGTTACCCGGTGGGCTGGGGATTCGCGAAGCGTCATGGAGTGCGGTAGCCCTCTACCGCTTTGCCAGGGTACCCTGCGCCAAAGGACTCCGTTTCGCCTGTTGTCCTTCGCCCGTCCACGGTCCAAGCGCCAGAGGACAGGCGCAGTCCACGACCTGTCGGACTGCCTGAGGGGCTGGGGATTCGCGAAGCGTCATGGAGTGCGGTAGCCCTCTACCGCTTTTGCCAGGGTATCGTGCGCCAAAGGACTCCGTTTTCGCAGCTGTCTCGCGTGTGCCAACGGTCAAGCCGAGGGGCGAAACGTCAGCGTGCGTTGCGAGCTAGGGGCCGGTGGGCCGAGTCAGGAGGATGAACAAGGCGATGCCCAGAGCGATGCGGTAGTAACCGAAGGCCACGAAGTCATGGGTCAATACGTATCGCAATAGCCAGCGCACAACCAGAAAGGCGGAGATTGCTGAGGTCACGCAACCCAGCAGGATCAACTGAACCTCAGATCCCGTAAAAACCACGCCTGTCTTCAAGAGCTGATGAAGCTCCAGGGCGGTGGCGGCAAACATGGTCGGTATCCCGACGAGAAAGGAAAACTCGGTAGCCACCGGACGTCGAATTCCGACTGCGATCGCG
>VHDG01000607.1 GCA_016871475.1 Verrucomicrobiota bacterium | reverse complement strand
CCGCATCCGGCTGGACCATCCTGGCTCCCTCTCTCTCCTCCGAACAACGAGCTGCGGCTTATTCGAACTGGCAACAGTTCATCCAAACGATACCGAACATCCTCTCCTCCATCGTTTGACCCGCATCATCCCAGCGCGACCGAAACCCACCAAATGCCTATCACCAGGGTCAAGGAAGCCGAAATCCCCAACGTCCAACGATAGGCTTCAGTTCCCGAGTTCAACGCGACGGATGCGATCCGGGACACGCCGTGGGCGAAGAGTGCCATGGCGATGATCGTTCCGACTGAATACCCCGCCAGATACACCACCCCGTCCAGCCTCTGTGGCAAGGCCATCGCCGGCAGCAGGGCGAACAGATGTGAGCTCCCAGCGAGTCCATGGAGAGCGCCCAGACCCGTCGCCGCATGGTTGTGATGGTGCGATCCCATCTCTCCACGCCCATGCGATGTCTCCGCAGAATGCGCATGAAAATGGAGATGCGTCTCGGCGCCATGCGCGTGGGGATGTGAATGAAGTCTCCGGGAAAAAGCTCGTCGCAACGACCAGATCCCGACCGCAATAAGCGCAAGGCCGACCGTCAACTCCGCCCAGCCCGAAACCGATTCCACGTTCACGCTGTCTCGCAGGGCGAGGAGAATCACCCCGGCCACAGCGACCCCGCCGCTATGACCCAGCCCCCAGCGAACCCCATACTTCCAGGCTCTCCATGGGGAATGCGTGGCGAGGGGGGCCACGGCTGCAAGGTGATCCGGACCCGACATCACGTGAAGCGCACCGGCCGCCAATCCAGTGATCAGAGGGAGCATCGAGAAAATCCCGGGTTGTATGAACGCGTCAACATGGAAACCACGCTAGGTAGAGGTTCGATCGAAGTAAAACAGTATCTCTGACCAGCAAACGGAGGAGGATCAGATTGTCCGGCTGGAGCTACCGCCGGATTCGCATGTAGGCAATGCAGGAGGCTGCGAGAGCGATCCCTGCACAGACGAAGTATGGAAGCGTGGCTGCGCGACCGTAGAGTGCGCTCGCAAAAATGGGCCCAAGTATCCGGGCCAGCGCGCCCACACTCTGCGCAACGCCCAGACTCGCCCCCTGCTCCTCAGCTGGGGAAGTCGCGGAAATCAATCCCATTGTCGGAGCACGGGTGATGCCTGAGGCGATGGAGAACAACCCCAGCCCAAGCAGCAGCCCGAACAACCCGCCTGCCATGGGGATCATCAAAAGACTGAGTGAAACTCCGGCCAGGCTGAAGATGATCAACCGCCGTTCGCCAAACCGTTTAACCAAGCGCCCGATCGCACCTCCCTGGACCATGGCGGCCATGAGGCCGCAAAACGCGAACAGGAAGCCGATCCTGGTTTCGTCGAAGTAGAAGCGGGGCGCGGCCAGGACATCAGGGTACGCCTTCTGCAGCAGCAGCCTGTTCAAATGCAGATCCACACCGCCTTCCATCCCGCCCGAGGCCTCCTTCGAATCACGCCCTGCGAGCGACGGAAAAACAACGGGATCGGGAAAATCCGGCATCTCGATCACCCGGTTCAAGGCGCTCACGATCTGTTCCCGTTCCGTGGGTGCCTCCGGCAGAGGCGCGCCACCCTGCGCGGACAGGGCTCGAACATGCTTGGAAACCGGGTCATTGCTTTCCCGCAGGGTCCGAAGCAATCCGGAAGCATCCCGCAGGTTGTGAGAATGAAACTTCGTTGACCCGAGCAGCAGGGGGAGTGTGGTTTCAAAACAGGTGAAACAGAACGTTGCCAGGAAGAACACCAGCAGCAAGGGAGCCATGCCTGGAAGACCCACGGTATGTCGCAGCTGCGACAGTTTGGGGCGGACGACGGGCGTGGTTTGCCCCGGTTTTCGGCTCTCAACGAGAATGAAACAGCCCAGAAGGAAATTAGCCCCACAAAACGCAGCAGCCACCCAGCCGGGGGTCGATGGCCCACTCCAGGCAGCAAGCGCTCCAATCGCAGGCCCTAGGATGAACCCAAGTCCGAAAGCCATTCCAATCATCCCCATGCCCTTGGAGCGGTTCTCAGGAGTGGTGATGTCTGCGATATACGCTGAGGCCACCGAGATATTGGCGCCGCATACCCCGGCAAACACGCGGGAAGCCAGGAGCATCCAGAGCCCGGAACTGCCCTCCATCGAGGAGGCAACCGCGAACAATCCATAGGAAATCGCCGACCCCGCGTTGCTGATCAACAACACCGGACGACGCCCGATCCGATCCGACAAACGCCCCCACAAAGGAGCGAAGAAGAGCTGCATCACGGAGAACGAGCTGATCACAAGTCCGATCTGATCGCCCTGCGCTCCAAACTGCTCCGTGTATCGGGGCAGGAGAGGCATGACGATCCCAAACCCGATAAGGTCGATGAAGACCGTCAGGAAAATGATCAGGAGCGATGGCTTGTTCATGAGCAGCCGCGGAGTGTCGGGATAGCTCTGAAGCCAGTCAAGCGATAGCACGAGCGTGACGGGCGTTGGGCGGTCTTTGAATCCTCGAGAATCCAGAAAAAACTTCGCGGAGAACCGCCAGGAAAGCCGTCTTCGAAAAAACTGACGACGACACCCCAGGCTCCATCCCGCGCCACAAGGGTCAGCCAACTGCACGGATCTGGGCCTGGATGACAAGACCTTCCAGATTCCTGCCATCAGCCGGTTCGGGATTACGAGAAAGTCACAAATCTGACCTACACATGCCACGCCCAGCCTGCATCAACGAGAACATGAATCACGCACTTTGTGACATCTATCAGTCACCCATGCTGGCCAATGCCCTCACCTTCGCCTTCGAGAAAGCCACGACAGAGGGAAAGATCACAATCATAGCCCTGGTGTTGGTTTCCATGCTGAGCTGGACGGTGATCATTACCAAGTCACGCCAAATCTACCGCGCAGTAAGCGGAGCAAAGAAGTTCTTCGCAGCCTATCGTGCCACGCGTGATCCTCTTGACCTCTTCCGCAAGAAGCAGGAATTCGACGGTGCTCCTGCCTTCGATGTTTATTACAACGGATGCGAAGAGCTGGAGTATCACATCGCCAATAATCCCGTCACTATTGGAGGACAGACACGCATCAGTTCAGTATCATTTGAATCCGTAAAGGTGACCCTGGAACGTGCCGTTAGCGCGCAGGGGATAGCGCTTGAAAAAGGAATGATCATTCTCTCCACCGCGGTTGCTGGAGGACCATTCATCGGGTTGCTGGGAACCGTATGGGGAGTGATGGAGACCTTCTCGGGAGT
>VHDG01000606.1 GCA_016871475.1 Verrucomicrobiota bacterium | reverse complement strand
TGTCACGCTAAGGATGACGGGTGACCTCTCGCAGGCGGCTCCCTCTTATTACATAAGCTGGGACGTGACCGGCCTTCCCATGCAACCTCTGGTGAACACATTGACTCCCCAATTCAAGGGCATGGTGAGCGGTAACCTGAGCAGCCGGTCGCAGATAAAGGGTGTGGGGATCACCGGTGTGAACCTTCAAAAAAGTCTCGTGGGAGATGTGAGCGTCGTCCTGACGAATGCAAACATCCAGGCGCTCTCGGGAAGTGCGAAACTCTGGATCATCCCCGTAAACCTTAACCTCATCGCGTCGCTGCTCCGAATGCCTGAGTTGGCCCGGTCACCGATCAGCCTTGTGGATGTTCGCGCCACAATGGGGGAGGGATTGATTCGATTGAACCAGGCGTTGGTGCAGGGTGATGCGGTGGCGGCGCGGGGAGCCGGGGTCTTAAGAATTGCGGATCGCCTGGATGACTCGGCGGTGGATGTGCCTTTGGATATCGCGCTCGCGAGAACATTGGCGCAACGAGCGAACTTGGTGTCGGCCGAGACACCCCCAGAAGCCGCCTATGTGTCGCTTCCGCCCATCGCGGCGTTGGGTGGTAATTTATCCAGGGTGGAAACGAAAACGGACAAGGCACAGATCGCCGGTCTGGTTCTCAGGGCGACCACAGGTGTTGTCGGGGGCACGGCGGTCGATGCGGTCCAGGGCGTGACCAAAGCCGTGGGTGGGGTAGGGGCCGCATTGGCCGGATTATTCGGTGGAAAGCGGAACGAAAGTTCGACAAACGCTGCATCGACGAACAAGCCTTCTGGCGGAAATCCTCTAAATCTTTTTAAGAAAAAGCAGTAGTCGGGCTCATTCGGGTCAGAATTAAAACTTTGCCGACACGCTTGACCGTTGCGGCCAAGCGGTTTATAAGCGGGCCGTCGTCCGTCGTTGGGCAAAAATCATCCAATTAGCTATGTCACTAACAAAGCGCGATCTGGTAACCCGCATTAGCAACGAGACCGGACTTGTTCAACAACAGGTTTTGGATGTTGTGCAAAAGACCCTCGATTACATTGCGGAGGCCGTCTCCCGGGGAGAGAAAGTGGAGCTTAGGAACTTCGGCGTGTTCGAGGTGAAGGTGCGGAAGGCACGAGTTGGCCGGAATCCGAACGCACCGGAGACGGATGTGCCCATTCCCCAGCGTGCAGTGGTGAAGTTTAAGCCGGGCAAGGAGATGCGCGACGAAGTGATCAAGTTGAGCCCTGAGCAGGTGGCGAAGGCCAACGAGGAGTCGGAGGCAAAGACGGATGCCGACGGCGGGAAGCCTCAATGAGATTTTGAACCCGGAGCGTTACGCTCCTTTCGGGCGCTTTCGATCTCGGAAGCGCCTGTTTGTTTTTCATGGAACGACTACCTGGATTTCGCGATTTCTATCCCGAGCCCTTGCCAACGAAGGATGCCTGGAGTGCGGATGCCCGCATCCATCTCTTCGATCGGTGGCGGACCACCGCCCGCCGATACGGGTTTCGGGAGTACGATGGCCCCCCGCTCGAGCCCCTCGAACTTTACACCGCCAAGAGCGGGGAGGAGATCGTCGGACAACTTTACAACTTCACCGACAAGGGGGATCGCTCGGTCGCGATGCGGCCTGAGATGACGCCCACGCTGGCGCGGATGGTGGCGGCGCACCAGAGAAACTATCCCAAGCCCATCAAGTGGTTCTCGATCCCACAGCTGTTTCGTTACGAGCGGCAGCAGAAGGGACGTCTGCGTGAACATTTTCAGCTCAACGCCGACGTGTTCGGAGAGACGGATCCGGGGATCGACGCTGAACTGATCGCGTTGCTGATTGACGTCCTTCGTTCGGTGGGGCTCACCTCCGATGATTTCGTGGTGAGACTCAGCAGCCGCAACGCATGGCAGGAGTTCCACGCTGCGCGGGGAGGAAAACCTGAGACGGCTTACGCCTTCTTCCAGGTGATCGACAAGATTGAGCGTGAGTCCGAAGATGAGAGCGCGAAGAAGCTTTCCGCACTGGGGTTCGCGCTGGACGATGTGCGGGCCTTCATTCAGGCCGCCGAGCCCACAAACGAGCTCGCTTCCATCCTGTCCAACCTCACGTCGCGGGGCCTCGGCGATTACGTGAAGATCGACTACAACGTCATCCGAGGACTCGCCTATTACACGGGACCCGTCTTTGAAGCGTTTGACCGCAAGTACAACTTCCGGGCCATCGCAGGCGGAGGACGTTATGACAATCTGGTGAAGCTGATCAGCGGCGGTAAAACCGATCTCCCAGCCCTCGGGTTTGGGATGGGGGACGTTGTCCTTATGGAACTGCTTCGAGAGTGTGGGCGCCTACCCGCGTTTACCTCAGGGGTTGAGGTGTATTGCCTGATTGAGGACGAATCACTGCGTGGGGCTTCGCTCGGATGGATCCAGCAGTTGCGTCACGCCGGTTGGGCTGTGGAATATTCCGCAGTCGCATCCAAACCCGACAAGCAATTCAAGCGAGCGATGGATCTCAAGGCAGCCTGGGTGACCCAGATACACCGTGAGGACGCAAATCTCGTGCGACTGCGAGAGGTCAGCACCAAGTTGGAGCAGAACCTGCCGAGAGCCGAAGCTTTGAGCCGATTGAAAGCGAGCCGGACCCATGATTCGTCCACGCCCTAAACCTGTCTCCCTCGTGTGAGGTCGTCTGGGTCTGGGCGGTTAAACGGAGCGGGAGCTCCGCTCTCCCCCTACGTTTGTTCCCGCAGCTGATTCATGGAGGGGATCTCAACGCCGAAGCCTGTTCGTTACCCTGCGTCGCATCCCAGATCCAGACCTGACCATCGGAGCAAGCAGCGGCGATACGCGTCCCATCAGGGCTCCACGAAATGCTGTGGAACATTCCCTGGCTGTCGGGAAGTACAAAGGTTTCCTTGCCTGTGTCTGGATCCCAGATTCGCACGGAGTTGTCGAAGCTCGCTGAGACCAACCGCTTGCCGTCCGGACTCCACGTGACGGCATCCACGTAATCATTGTGTCCTCGCAACCTCGTGACTTCCGTCGCTGTGATGCTATCCCAGATGCGGACCGACCGATCGCCTCCAGCCGTCGCAAGACGCACGTTATCCGGCCCCCAAGCTACATCGAAGACCGCGCCTCGATGGCCTTTCAGTCGGACAAGCTCAACACCGCGGACCGCATCCCAAACTTTCGTCAGCGCGTCCCACCCGCCGCTGGCCAGGCTGTCTCCGTCCGGACTCCAGGCAACGGATCGGACTCC
>VHDG01000605.1 GCA_016871475.1 Verrucomicrobiota bacterium | reverse complement strand
CGAGAGGTGAACTTCCACGGTGGCAATGCCGGATGCGGCGATGGCGTCGCGCAACGCGATGCTTGTGTGGGTGAAGGCTCCGGCGTTAAGGACGATGGCTTGGAAGGTTTCCCGAGCCTGGTGGATCCAATCGATTAACTGGCCTTCGTGATTGGTTTGGCGGAACTCCAGCTTTGTCCCCAGTCGGGAAGCCTCGGCGTGGCAGGCGGCTTCGATGTCAGCGAGGGTGGTGGTCCCATAGATACCGGGTTCCCGGGTTCCGAGGAGATTGAGGTTGGGACCGTTGAGCAACAGGATTTTCATCTGGGCGCAACCTAAGCGCACTCCCTGCCGGGCCGTCAATCCCGGGCTACCTCTGAGTCGATGTCTGCGCGGCGGCGATCGCCTGCTTCTGCTTGGCAATCAAGGTGAGTTGAACCCGGGCGTTCAGTTGCGAACTCTCCTCCAGAGCCTGTTGGGCCTGGTTCAATCGCTGGGTTTCCACAATGACAACTCCCAAGACCACCGCCGTAGCAGCTGCCAGAATCCAAAATGCAATCTTCATAACGCAAGGGCAGGCCTCTTCAGCCTTCGCCCGTTCCATCGGCATTTGATCTCCAAAAGTTCAGCCCGCTGCGGGCCCTCAGAAGGGCCAGTTGATCCCGGCAGATAAATAGACCCCGGACTTCAGATCCAAGCGGGCGGAGCGGACGCCATCCCCGAACACCGACGAGCCGAGGTAGGAGTATCTGGCGCTGAGGTAGAGATCTGCTTTCTCCGCGGTCCGCCACATCACGGTTGCCTGGGCATAACCCCCGTAGAGCCAGGTGGATTGACTGAGGCGCCCCGATATCGGTGTCCTGCCTCCGTCTGAAGTCACAGTAGTCTCTTTAAACGCATAGGCCCCCCGGAGCCAGGTCGTCTCTGCCCCCAGTCCCGCTTGCAATGCCCAGCGTCGCGCGAGATCCCAATAGGCCGTCGGCCCGACCCGAAAGCCGTACATGGTTGCATCGATCTCACGGTAGCCCGTGAGAGTCGCGGCGACTGTATCGGTGGCACCCGGAGAGGAAACATCACCGATCAAAGGCCCCAATCCGCTCGAGCCTCCTGTGTACGGAGCTTGCGGTGGGGAGGCCCCAAACCCGGCTGAGTGGACGAAGCTGCTGCGTGAAAGCTGAACGCCGAGGCTGCGAGAATCTCGAATGTTGAATGGAAGCCAGTTGAAGCCCACGTCCCAGCCCACAAGCGTCGATCCCCAAAGTGCCAGAGCTCCCCCATAGGAGGCTTCCATTCCGACATCCACTTCGTTCCGTCTCGAGTAGGAGGGAGAACTTGCCTGAAACGCAGATGCGCTGCGGAAAGTCATCTGCTGGCTCCCCGCATTGTATTGCGAGGCGTCGTTGTAACCCCAGAACGAGGTCAGCCCTCCGGCGTTCCCGGTCTGGTCCACCCTCACGAAACCATCATCGTAAAAATGGTCCACCCCGGACACTCCGGTCGCTCCAGGAGAACGGGACGGCATAGCCAGAGTGCCCTCCATCGAAAAACTGGCTTTCAGATTCAGGGGTGACACGGCTCCCACCCTCAGGTAACGAGTCCAATCGCCCGTGACCTGACCGTGGGCCGAGCCGATGCCGGCGACGATCAACAATGTGAAGCCTCCGCCAAGCCGCCACTTTCCAGGAACGAACGAGCTGTTAGGACGTGGATTCATGGCAGTTGCAACACACGATAATACCTCGCGGGTGAGGCGGTCGGAGGACTGATGGTTTTGGGAGGGCCTCCATCGATCCACTGCACCCGGGAGCCCGGCGCGATGAATGACGGTTGCACCGCCCGATAAACCGTGAAGCCAGGGCTGTCGCTGTAGAGCATCGAATAGCGCCGTCCTTCAACGGCTGTGAACTCCACCAGCACCTCACTGGCACTGAGGAACGATGTGGCATCAATCTCGACACCAATGTCGCCGGACACGGTGAACACGGGAAGCGGCACTTCGATCGAGGAATAGGTGAAGTTTCTCGAGGAGGTCCTGGAGGGGAAGAAGAACTCCAGGATACAGACTACGGACTCCGAAGGTGCCAGCGTTCCAGGAATGACCACGAACGGAACGCCGTTGTTGGTGCCATGCGCGTTGTGCAGCCGATCCGTGAGCCCCAGGAGCGTGCGAGTCAACCCTGCCACAGAAAGTCGCAAAGCGTTCACGGTCGTGGCGCCGGCGTTCTCGACCCTTATCCGCTGAAGCATCAGGCCCGTTCTGAGGTCCACCGTGTTGGAAGCATCAATCGATGTGATCGAGAGCACTCCCGGCAGTGCGTTCGTGACCAGCGTGGTGAGGCTTGAGGTGTTATCCAGGGTATTTGTGTCATGAAAGCTCTCAGCCTGAACGGTGCTCGTAAACACGAAGGCCGATGACTGGATCGGCGCGAGAATGCATTGGATCTGTTGAGTGCCGCCCGCAGGCAGGCTTGCGAGATTCAACACCAGGTTGGTTCCAGTGAACGAGACAGAGGCATTTGAAGGTGAGAGCGAAACCAGGCTGGCCCCCGAGGAAAACAGGTTGCTCACCACGACACTTGAAGCCGCATTCGGACCTCGGTTCGTGACGTTCACGAAGAACGCCGCATGGTCCCCAGTCAGAAGGACGTCGGAGGGACCGGATACCCCTGCCGCGAGATCCGAGAATCCTGAAACGACCTGGTTGACCACGGAGAAGTTCGTCAGCGCCAGGGACTGGTTCGTGGCCGCGACATCCAGAGAGTTTGTGATCGAACCCAGCGCGTTGGGTTGGGATCGAATAGTGAATTGAAGGTCGCCGTTGTTGGTGAGGAATCGTACGGTGAGGGCGATGACCAAGGAGCTGATTTGAGAGACGATGCCTGTGTTGACCGAGACGTTTAGGAAGGCTGCCGAGGATGGAAGGGTGTTCGTAACCACGAGGTTCGTCAAAGTCAGCCCGGACGTGTTTGTCAGACTGAGAGTGACCGTGAGGGTGGTCCCAATGGAAACAGGATTCGGCAAGGCCGTGACTGAGGTTTCAACATCGGCTCCCCGCATTTGCGCGGGTACAAAGCTCAACCCGAGAAATGTAATCAGGCACCACCAGTATCTGGTTAAGCTCATTTGCTGTTTTCAACACGCGACGCGAAAAATGGTTTCTCGCTGAAGTGCGGCTGAATCATCCACACACGGAAGCTTCAATCCAGAAAAACGTTATCTGACCCTCCCGTCCCCTTCGTAGTCGTAATCGTAATCGCCTCCTCGTCCTCGACGCTCA
>VHDG01000604.1 GCA_016871475.1 Verrucomicrobiota bacterium | reverse complement strand
TGCGTTCCCCGCGGGATGAACTTGGGGGCAGGCTTGTGGTGAGGCGCTTGGTTGTCGGAGGCGCCGCTCGTTGTCCACCCTTGAGGGTGTGCCTTGCTGAGCGAACGTGAGCAAAGGCAGCGAAGGCTCTTTGGAACGCGCGGGGGAAACGCAGTTGGCTTGCACTGTCCGATCACCAAAGCCGAAGCGGGCATAGCCCGGGCATCCTGAAGGATGGACAACGAACCTGGGCACAGGTTTGTCGTCGGTCGAGATGGCGGTTCGTGCGTCCTCGATTACGATTACGTTTACGAGGGGATGGGAGGGGGACGGACGCGAGTCGAAAGAGGTGAGGTGCGCCCTTAAAACACGGTGCGATTTTTTTACGGGCCGCGACGAATCATCCGGTGCAATACATTTTGCGTGATCCGTTCCACCCGAGCATCGGGACCTTTGGGCGTCTTATAGACCGAGGGGCGCATGTACCCGGGCGGTTCGCTGAGTCCATCGCCCCACCAGATCGTTGATGCATTGAAGACAATGTTGCCCATGGGGCCAGGGTAGACGGTCGCAGTGTAAGTGCCTCCGTTTGGTTCGCCCGGAGCTTTGTAGGTGAGGCCGGTGGACACGATCTCCAGTCCTGGGATTGAAGCAGGGTCACCATGCCACTCCCAGCCCACCAGCCCAGGGATGGAGTCACCTCGTTTCATTCCTGTGCCTTCAAAGATCCAATGATCAGGCAGGCTGCAGGTCCAGTCAGCGCCGCCGGTGACGGGCGGAATGCTGCGTGCCCCGATCAGCAGGTTTGCGTTCGGGCTTTTGTGAGGCAGTGATGCCATCTGATCGAAGGGTTCGGGTGGATCAGGCGGAGCAAAGACATCAACCCGCTCGAAAGCACGGCCCGGTTTCCTGTCCGCATCCGCTCCAAAGAGGATGCGGCCGCAACAGGTGTTGCCTGACAGGAATGCCACGCTCAGGCCCCGAGCAACCGCTGATCGCATGGCCTCAAACATCTCGATGGACCAGTATTCATCGTGGCCCACCGAGAGGAAGCCGCGGGTTCGGCGCAAGGTCTGTGGACGGAAGTGCAGGTCGAGGTTGGAGATATAGGTGATGTCATAGCCTGCGGCCTCGAGCCAGTAGGCTGTAGGGAACTCCCAGAGCAGAAACTCACCCGAACCTGTGCTCAGAGGAGCATCGAAGATCTGGCAGTAACGTCCGTAGGGGCGGTTGAAACTGACCTGAACCTTGTCCCCCCAATACCATTGGCTGCGTCCGTTGTCGTAGAGTGAGAATTGGCTCGGCCACCGGTTGTAAGCCTGCCAGGTGGTGTCACTGCACTGAAAAATGAAGTCCGCGCGTCGGTTGTCCCGCACGATGAAGATGACGTAACTCTGGATGCCTGTGCGGAGCTCGGTGAGTTTGCCCAGATAGACTCCGCTGAGCCAGTCCGCTGGGATGCGCAGGGCGGCTGTCGGATTCCATCGACAGTCCCGGACCCGCTTGTCTCCCACCGGAGGTTCGGGTTGTCGCTGCGTGCGTAAAGGCCCCAACGACTGCATGTGCCTTGCACCGGCTCCGCCATACCAACCCATGCGATAGATATCCAGGGTCACCTCAGCGGGATCCAGTGTGCTGACGAAAAACTCGATCTCATCGCCGGCGGTAACACTTGTTTGGGAACAATAACCCTCAATCCAGGGACAACGGTACTTCGATGCCGGATCGATCTTGGAGTTCAGAAGGAGCCAGTCGCGCGAACCGGGCTTGAGATTCTCAATCTGGACCCGGTTCTTCTCAGCTGGGCTGAAGGTCGATTGACAGCCTGCAAGAGTGGCGGCTGCCGTCCCCGCCAATGCCGATCGGCGGAGCATCTCTCGACGATTGATGGCATCAAGTCGTTTGGACGAGTCGTTTATGGTGTTGGAGGAGGAAGGTTTACTGTTTGTCGGTGGCGGGAGGTGGGTTTTGGGGGAGAAGCTCGGTTTTTCGAGCCTCAGATTTCAGCATTTCGGCAGTGGCCTTGGAGGGTTTGCCCAGCCCTTGCCGCGGCAGCGGGGCGCGGAGTTTTCGATACAGCCACGTTTCCAGAGGCTTCAGAGGCGTGAGCCATGCGTAAAATGGCGAATAGACCAAGCGCACCCGGATGACTGAGAGGAACATCGTGAGGGAGGTCTTGCCCAAGGTTACCTTCGATCCCACCTTGTCCGTCCATACGGTGGGATACTCCAGGATCTTGAACTTCGCCCGCTTCAAGGCGTAGAGCAGGTTGATATCAAAAGCCATGTCGGAGATCCGGAGATTCTCGTGCACTAGTTCAATCGCCTCACTTCGCATCACCTTGGCTCCGCATTGGGTGTCTCTAATTCCCATCCAGAAAAGCATTTCGACGATGAGATGAAACACGCGGCCCGCGAATTGTCGTCGGCTGGTCTGGGCCTGATGGAGAACCGCACCGGGAATCCATCGTGAACCGACGACACAATCGGCTGCGTCGGTCTGACGCACCAGATCATGAAAGTCCTTTGGAGCAGTCGCTCCGTCGGCATCCACGTAGCCCACGAGATCGTATTGCGAGGCGAACTTGAGACCCTCGATCAGGGCTCCGCCCTTGCCGATAGCTTGCGGAAAATCGAGGCCGCTGACAGAGGGGAACGTTTGGGAGACTCGATTCACCACATCCATCGTGCGGTCGACGCAGCCGTTCAGCACGACGAGGATTTCAAACTTGGCCGGGTAATGTTTTTGGAAGTATTCGGCGTAGTCCCGGAGCACGGGCTCAATTCGTTGCTCCTCGTTGTAGGCTGGGATGAGGAGAAGGACGCTGGGAGGTGAGGGTTCCATACAATCGCCTAGCAGGCTCCTTCCGGGAGTGAGCCATTGTTGCGCCAGTGTTGGATATCAAACTCCGGAGTCTCGCGCACGATTGTGACGAGTTCCCAACGGCTGTCCAGTTCCGGGAAGAGCACGTCGCCTTCCACGGTTTGTTTCACAACAGTGAGGAACAGATTCGAGCAAAGCGGCAGAGCATCTCGATACACCTGACCACCTCCGCAGATGAAGACCTCTCCCGGTTCCTGATCGGGGTGGATATCAGAGAGGCTTGGAGCCCACCGGGTGCCTGGGAACTGAAAAGGGGTCCGGCTAAGCACGATGGTCGAGCGGCTGGGCAGGGGACGGCCGATGGATTCGAAGGTCTTTCGTCCCATGACCAGGGTGTGACCCAGCGTGGTTTGTTTGAACCACTTGAAGTCTTCGGGCAGGTGCCATGGGATGGA
>VHDG01000603.1 GCA_016871475.1 Verrucomicrobiota bacterium | reverse complement strand
GTGCGGCCTACCCAGCCAAACTTCCAATCAAATCCGGTCGAGGCGTTCAGGGTAACCTTCAAGGGCCATCCAAGCAGACCGTGCATGACGGTTTTCTTGATGGGTTTCACCGTCGTGCCCATGCCGTAGAAGGAGTCCGAAAAGCGAAACCATGTGTTCAAGCGAAAGATCCGCTTGTGGCGTTTCACCGCAGCCACGACAGCCTCGCCCTCTCCAATGGTGCGGGTCATGGGCTTCTCGCACCAGATATCCTTCCCCGCCTTGGCGGCGGCAACAGCCATGATGGCGTGCCAGTGGGGAGGGGTGGGAATGTGAACAACATCGATGTCCTTGCGTTCGAGGAGCTCGCGGAAGTCCTTGTATCCCTTCACATCGGGTCCGCCCGCTTTGACAGCTGCCTGGAGATGCCGCTCGTCCACATCACAAACGGCGAGCAATTTGCAGGCGGTGTTGATGGACGTAACATGCCCCATTCCCATGCCGCCGACACCGATCACAGCCCGCGTCAGAATCTCGCTTGGGGGAGTGAAGCCGGCTCCGCCGAGTACGTGCCTTGGCACCAGGCTGATCCCAGCCAGGGAGGCGATGGACGACGACAGAAAACGGCGACGTGAAAGAGAGTGTTTCTTGTTCATAGGTTTTCGTGAGTGATCGGAGCTTGGAACACCGTCCACCAACAGGTCAAGTTCTCTGACAAGTCGAGCGGTGCCCTCCAACGCCGAGCCATTCGATCGAGGCGATTCAAATGTCGCCTCGACCTTGGAATGAACGCAAAGGCGACTGAGGGAGATGCGCGGGAACCCGGTTCTGCTTCAGGCGTGTCGCCACGGCCCCGGTGCGGCACTACAATCGCAGCTTGAGCAACCCCACCTCCAGGGCTAGCGCTTCCTGGACGTTTGTCTCGAGCAATCGCTGTGTTTTCTCCCACTCCTCGAGATTCGTCCCGCCCTCCGTCGCCGCGATGCGTCGGGCCACGGCGTTTGTGCTGGAGGCCAGGGAAGGGAACTCCTGCAACCCATCCCCCGACCCCAGCGAGGTGAGCCACACATCCCGCAGCCAGCGATGCAATGCTCCCAGAATGCCCGCTCTTTGACGTCGGTACTCGGCTTCAACCGAGGCTGCGAGTTCAGCTTCCAACCGCGCCCGATAGTTTGGGTCCAGATCAGAGTCGCCTTCCAACGGAGATTCCGCGAGCAGCCGTTCCTCGATGCTCTCCTTCAGTCCTGTGAGCCGTTTGAGCAACAGGCTGAGCAAACGATAGCGCTCGAGCAGGCTTCCCTGTTCCCGGGACGCCGCCTCCGCAAAGGTCGTCAACCATGCCTGGTCCTCCGGGGAGAGCGGGAGAGCCTTCCCTGCACCGAGCTGGAGCCGTTGACATCGTGATCGCAGGGTTTCCAACACCTGCTCCGGGGCTGTGGACAGCAGAAGCATCAACGAGTCCGAGGGAGGTTCCTCCAGAGTTTTTAAGAACTTGTTCGCTGCCTGGAGGTTGAGACGGTCAGCTCCGGACAATATGAACACCTTGTATCGCGCCTCGTTGGGTTTCAGATGAGCGGTTTGCAGCAGGTCCGACATTTGTTCGGTACGGATCTGGCGTGATTTGGATTCCGGTCGGATCCAGACGATGTCCGGGTGAATGCCACGCTGGATTTTCTGGCAAGGACCACAGCGGCCACAGCAATCGCATCCGATCCCTCCAGCACCGGTTTCCGGCGGTTGCTGGCAGTTGACGGTCATGGCCAGGGTGCGGGCGAACGACTCCATCGTGTCGAGGTCATCCCCGAAAACCAGGAACGCGTGAGCCAGGCGACCTCGCTTCAATCCATTGCGGACCGAGGACGCTGCACCAGTGAACTTGCTGAGGGGCTCCCAGGACATGACAGTATCAGCTCGGGCCTTGGGGTTGGGTGTGGGACTTCGGGTTGACCTGTTTGATCAGCAACGGGATGTTCCCCAACCGTATCCCGCTGACGGAAATCTCCACTGAATAGAGCCCTGCTTTCTCGAAGGTGAGGTTCTGCATGTTCACGATCGCATTCCTGGAAAGAAAGATGCTGTCTTCCGGAACATTCACATCCATCTGCAATTCCAGCGATGGAGTCACGACGGGGCGACCGTCCTCGTCCACAATCGCGAGTTTCAGGACATGACGCCCCTCCTCATGCTTTTGAAAAGTCAGCCGGACGGCGAGGGCGCACTGGGGATGGATGGCGGGAAGGTGCGAAGTCAGGATGGTGTCGAAGGTGCCCAGGAGATTGAGCTTGCCTCCGTAGTCGGCCGCTGCGTCACAAAATACCGCCAGTTGGAGTTGCATAGATTTGATGAACCGTTCGCGACCCTATCGTTGTAACGTTCTCGCGGGCAAGTTTCCCTTGTTGGCAATTCGAGGCCTCCTGTGGTAAGCAGCCGGCATGAATACCACCCAACCGTCGGGCAACCCCACTCGGCGTCGATTTCTCAGATTGACCTCCGCTGCAGTTTTGACCTTCCCATTCGTCGCCTCCAGCCGCGTGTTGGGAGCCAACTCACGATTGAACATCGCCGCCATTGGTGCAGGCGGGAAGGGTGGAGTGGACATTGGCTATTGCAAGGGCGAGAACGTGGTGGCGCTATGTGACGTGGACCACAAGACAGCATCGGGGACGTTCAAGGCGTTTCCCAAAGCCAAGGTCTATAGCGACTACCGAGTCATGCTTGAGAAGGAGGGACGCACGATCGATGCCGTCACCATCTCCACACCGGACCACACCCACTTTCATCCTTCAGTAGATTGCATTCGGATGAAGAAGCATGTGTATCTTCAGAAGCCCTTGACGCATACGGTATGGGAAGCCCGGCAGATCACCCAGCTGGCTCGCAAGGCCGGAGTGGTCACGCAGATGGGGAATCAGGGGCATTCTGAGGTCGATTCGCGCCGGTTGGTGGAGTTGATTCGAGCGGGTGTGTTGGGCGATGTCACTGAGGCCCATGTCTGGACCAACCGGCCGATCTGGCCCCAGGGGATGGAACGTCCCAAACAGGCTCTAGTCCCAGCTCACCTCGATTGGGATCTGTGGCTCGGTCCGGCGAAGTATAGGAATTTTCACGAAGGGTGCGTGCCGTTCAGTTGGCGGGCTTACTGGGACTTTGGGACCGGAGCCTTGGGCGACATGGGATGTCACAACATGGATCTGGCGTTCTTCGGTCTTGGCTTGAAGGATCCGCTCTCGGTTGAGGCTCAATCCTCGGGAATCAATGAGGAGACGGCCCCCGCATGGTCCA
>VHDG01000602.1 GCA_016871475.1 Verrucomicrobiota bacterium | reverse complement strand
CGATGTGCGGATGCAGCGAGGTTGATCTCACTGAAATCAATGACTGTGGCGAACCTTGAGAGCATCTGAGGATCGTGGCTCACCAGAAGAAGCGAAGCCCCCTGCTCCTCGCAGATCGCACGAATCAAGTCCATCGCCTCCGCCGCTCGATCCGCATCGAGATTCCCGGTCGGCTCATCAGCAAGCACCAGCTTGGGTTTTCCTGCCAGCGCCCGCGCCACGGCGACACGCTGCTGCTGGCCCGTGCTCAGCTGACGCGGGAGATGCTGCATTCGATCCCCCAAACCCACGCGTCGCAGAAGCTCCACAGCATGTTCTTTTCGTTCCCCTGCCCCGAATGCCATCCCCAGCAGCACATTCTCCAATGCCGTGTGCCCCTGGAGCAGGTTGAAGGTTTGAAAAATGTATCCCAGGGACCCCGCCCGCAACCGGTCCCGCTCCGATTCACTGAGGTCGAAGATCGCAGAGCCGGCCACGCGCACCGATCCGGAGTCCGGCTTTAGAATTCCGCTGATGCAATGCAGGAATGTCGTCTTGCCGGAGCCACTCACGCCGCGCAAGGCAACCTGCCCGCCGCCCTGCATCTCGAAACGTCGCACATCAAGCACGGGTTGAAGGCCGGCCTCGGGCGATGGATAGCTCTTCTTCAGATCCGTCACCTCGAGGATCCATGATGATGTTTCAGTCACTGGGTTGCTCCTCACTTTCGGTTCTTGAACTCCTCCAGCCTCGCTGCCAGGTCGGCAGGACTCGCTGATCGTAATCCCACCTCGCGGGCAAGCTCCCTGCCCTGAGGGTCAAGCAGGACAAGCGTCGGATACCCTTGAATCGCATACCCCTCCTGAAGCCTCTGATTTCTGTCGGCCTCCGCACGAGGAAGCGGCGGGCGACGCGGAAAGTCCACCTTCAGGAGCACCAGGTTGGAGGACGCGTACTGAGAGAAAGGAACGGTGGACAGGACGTGGCTGTTCAGGATCTTGCAAGGGCCGCACCAGTCGGACCCCGTGAACAGCATGAGCAGAGGGAGGTTCCGTTGAACCGCTTGCTCTCGTGCCGCCTCGGGGTCCGTCAGCCATGGCAACTTGGCATGAGGGGGAACATCGCAAGCCACAAGAAACAAGCCAGCCATCCCTGCCAGCAAACTCGCCCGGAGGTTCAGACATAGCCTCGTCCATGGAGTCTGAGGAGATGTGGAAGCCATGCGATATGTCCTCTATCCGACCAGCACCGCCGTCCGGTTCTGGGCTTGAAGTTCAAAAGCAATCCTTCCACCCACCACGGTCATCAGCGGCCTTCCACGCAGTGGCCAGTCATAAAACGGGTTATTCAGAGACTTGCTTGCGGTTTCAGCACGAGTGAATCGCCATCGCTGCTCTGGATCGAAAACCGTCACATCACCATCCGCGCCTTCAGCCAGCGTGCCTTTCGGGATGCGCAACAGCCTGGCGGGGGCCTCGGTGTATCGTTGCAGAAAATCGATCAGTTTCATCCGCCCGGAGTGAACGAGCTGCATCAACCCCAGGGCGAACTCATTCTCGAGTCCGGTGATGCCGAAGGGCGCATAGTCAAACTCAACCTCTTTTTCGTAATCGCAATGAGGAGCATGGTCACTGCACAGGATCTCCAGTGTTCCATCCACCACCCCCTGCAGCACTGCCTCGCGATCCGCAGCAGACCTCAAAGGCGGGTTCATTTTGAAATGGGTATCGTAGGAAGGCCAGGATGGCTTCGAATCCGCAAGCTCTTCCCAGCCATGAATACCCCGCCCGTCCTGCTTCCAGAAGGATTCACTGCCTGCGATGCAGGCGTCCGTAAGTGTAAAATGGTGAGGGCATGCCTCTCCCGAGATGGACACCCCCCGCCCCTTGGCCGCTCGGATCAGCTCAACACTGCGTGCGGAACTGATGTGCTGGCAATGGATCCGGGCACCCGTGCGTTCAGCGAGAAGGATGTTCCGGGCCACGATCATGTCCTCGCCCATCGCGGGCCAGCCACGAAGCCCCAACAGCGTGCTCCAGTAGCCCTCGTGCATAACCCCATCACTGACGACGGAGTAATCCTGACAGTGGTCGAAGACCGGCAGATCAAACATCCGGGCATACTCCACCGCCCGACGCATCAGATCGTTGTTCTGAACACAATGACCATCGTCGGTGATCGCAACCACCCCGGCCTTCTTTAGAGAACCGATCGGTGCGAGCTCCTCACCCTCGATGCCTTTGGTAATGGCTCCTGCAAGAAGAAGGTTCACCTTGCTCTCCTGCTTGGCTCGCGCCTGGATCAAGGCCACCGTGCCGGGATTATCGATGGAAGGCGACGTGTTGGGCATCGCCACCACGGTGGTAAACCCGCCCCGTGCCGCCGCAGCTGTGCCTGTGGCGATGGTTTCCTTGGCTGTCTGCCCCGGCTCCCGCAGATGCACGTGCAAATCGATGAGCCCCGGACACACCACGCAACCGGCCACATCCCGCCGCTCCACCTCGGCTGAAACCTGTGAGGCGATCCCCTGGCCAATTGAAGCTATTTTGCCCTCCCGGATGAGAACGTCAGCCACGGCATCGAATCGCCGTGCCGGATCAATCACACGACCGCCTGTGAGCAGCAAGTTGTTCATGGCGCGGAAGGCTACAGAGCAGTCCAGCGAGACTCAAGCGCTCCTGTCACTCCGTGGACGCATCTCAATTTTTTTCCAGAGCGCCTCCCACCTGCCAAGAGAAGCCCACGGTGTGGGAGAAACAAATCCACTCTGCGATCGTGACTAACACCGAGACTGGCTGGCGGGAGATCCCACCTCACCGGGCAAAGAGTTCCGCACGAGGAATGCCCTCGGAGGGAAGATCAAAGCCAGCGCAATGGCCAACCTGAGAAGCAACCCGGAGACGGCCGGTTGATTCGCCTGCCAGCTCAGCTCAGGTAAACCTCTTCTTTCAGGCTCAGGCTCAGGCTAGGGGACTCCCCTTTGATGAGAGGGTGCATCGCGGTCTCGAGTGCTCCTGGAACCTGGGGCCGATGACGTACACCCCGCTTGTGATCGATGGAAGCGGGATGAAAGGGATGCGGGCGCCCCCCGGCCCCGACAACGCGATCATTTGTTTGCTTGTTACTGGCTCGATATCGGCTTAGACGAGTGATGCACTCAGCCGGAACGATTCAGTAGGCCAGTGGACAGTTGCGCAGCAGACTCTTGTGAAGAGCGAGGCGTGAGGAGCGCGCGTATTGAATCGAAATACGTAAGCGACGAACAACGAAGCACTTCGCAAA
>VHDG01000601.1 GCA_016871475.1 Verrucomicrobiota bacterium | reverse complement strand
TCCTCAACACCACGGGCAAGGAAGAGGGGATCAAAGAAACCATCGACAAGATCACCGCGGACATCGTGGCCGCAGGGGGTCGGGTTGAAACCGTCCAGAAGATGGACAAGCGCAATTTTACCCGCGCTGCTTCCAAGAAGCACACATCTGGTTTCTACGTGAACATTATTTTTGAGGGAGTGCCCGCGGTGGCGGACGCTCTTCGCACCAAGTTTGCGATGAACGAAGAGGTGTTCCGCGTTCTGTTCACGCACTACACCCCCGTGCCCCAACAGTCTGCTGCCGCTTAACCGCGAGCTCGTATGGCCAACTTCAACCGAGTCATCCTGGCTGGGAATCTCACGCGAGATCCTGAACTCCGTTACACTCCCAAGGGTACCGCGGTCGCCAAGATCGGTATGGCCCTCAACCGGTCATGGAAGACGGAGACCGGAGAGACTCGTGAGGAAGTGACGTTTGTCGATGTGGAAGCTTATGGCCGTCAGGCTGAAGTGATCTCTCAGTATGTCAGGAAGGGTCGGCCTTTGCTCGTGGAGGGACGCCTGAAGCTCGACCAGTGGGAGGACAAGACCACCCATCAGAAGGTCAGCAAGCTGAAGGTTGTTCTTGAGCAGTTCTCGTTCTTGGATAGTGGAGGTGGACGTTCGGGTGAGTCTTCGCCAGGTGGTGGAGAGTCATTCCGGAGCCGATCCACCACGCCGGCAGCTCCTTCATCGGACGCTCCAGCCCCTGCGTCCGCGGAGGCTAGCGGTTCTCCAGAAGACGACGACGTACCGTTTTAACCCCTGGGCGGCGAGATTCGTCGTCCGTTACCCGATATTTCTCTATGGCAAAAGTTGAAGTGATTCTGATTGAAAATGTGGTCGGTCTCGGCGGCGAGTCTGATCAGGTCAAAGTGGCGGCCGGCTATGCCCGCAACTTTTTGTTACCCAAACGACTCGCGATTCCTTTGAGCGGCGCCAACAAACGCCGTTTGGAGGCCTTGCGTCAGCGTCGCGCTGAACGCGAAGCGCATGAGTTCAACGCCATGTCAGAGCTCGCGAAGAGCCTCTCCAAGCTCACCGCTGTGATCAGCGTGAAGACCGGCGACGACGGCAAGATGTTCGGTTCCGTCACCGCTGGCTCGATCGCCGATCAATTGCGAACACAGTTCGAAATCGCTCTGGAGAAGAAGAAGATTCATCTGCCCGAAGCCATCCGCACCCTCGGAGATCACGATGTCGAGCTGCGTCTCCACCCTGAAGTCCGCGTAAACCTCAAGGTGAAGGTGCAGAGCTCCAACCCTCCTCCTGCGGTGGAGGCATCTCCCAAGGGCGACCAAGAGGGTGGCGATAGGCCTCGAACCGAAAAGCGAGGTCCTCGTCGCTCGGATGCTCCGAGAAAGACGGAACCAAAAGCCGAAAAGGCCAAGTAAGCGATCCCTGCCTCCGGATGCCTTGGGCATCCAGGCGGGAGTCGGTGATCCGGATCCATTTGGCTCTTCATACTGCTGATTTGATCAGCGGCAGGCCTCTGCTTCTCGCCTGTGTCTCCCGAGATCCTGAACTCCCGGAATTGCTGCCGGTAGCACCTCGTTTTTCGAGGCTCATCCTGGGTCTCCCTTTCCACCAAGACTCCAATGCACTCGGCGTGCGCTCACGGTCGAAGCAGCCAGCCGCCGTCGCGCCGCGTAGGCGGAGGAACAGGCGCACTCCACGACCTGACCGACTTCCCAGCGGGCTATGGATTCGCGAAGCGTTATGGAGTGCGGTAGTCCTCTACCGCTTTCCAATGACTTCGTGTGTCAGAGGATTGGGATTCGGCTGCTGTCTGACTACTTTCTATCTGGCTGGAGGAAGCGATAACCACCCCAAGCCCTCGCCACCGAGAGAAAGTTGCTCATGATCTGACGTGATGCCTCCGGGGTTCCATCCATCTCGATGTGGAACTGCGCGGCATAAATCGGTCGGTCATCTCGTCGGATGCACTGCGTCTTCGTCTTCGAGCCCCGCCCGGCCGTCGCGATCAAGCTCCAGCCTTTCGGTGCCCACTCGATCTGACCGCAGTGGCTTTCCATCACTTGAAACTCCCGAGGCAAGCCCTTGAATGCCGGGTCATCGTTCAACGCCCGTACCCAGTGAGGCCCGCGCTCGAACACACAGGCTGAGTAATCACCGCACGGCCGTTGCGCCGTGTGCCCGATGTGCGTGTAGATCGGGGTTTTCGGATGCTTCGGGTCACGACAGTGCGGACAATCCCAGGGCTTCTCCACGCCTGTCTCCGCGAGGATCGCCAGCCCCTGCGCCCCGCCACACGATGCCCACATCGGCAGGTTCCCGTTCCTCAACACCTCCTGGACCCCCCGCCAGGTGGAACGATCCACCTCACACCAATCCTTGAAACTGCCCGAGAGAAACGCGCAGAGCGGTCGCGGCTCCACGCCGAGGAACGCCTCGTCAAATACGTCCAACCACACCTGTTGGGCCTGGATTCCCTTTGCGCCCGTCGCTGACTTCGCGAGCGGAATGAACTCCTGACCATGGCCGGGCAGGGCTGGGTCGTGCGTCACGTTGACGGCGACGATCCAATCCGGGAACGGAACGATCGCTCGTGGGTCCGCATAAACCTCCATCTCCCGGAGGGCTGGGAAGCTTCCTTCCGTCGCGGCGATGTCGAGTCGCAGAAAACGCGCCATCACCGTTTTTGGCAGGCGGTGGATTCGATAAAGCCGTTGTTCATTCGTGACGGCGGTTCCGGGCAGGTCCGTCCAGCGCTTTCCATCGTCGCTCCGCTGCCAAACGTAGCGTCGTGGCGCATGGCGAAACACGAAGGAATGGTCACCGACCACCTGCAAGATCGCGCCGACTTCTCTCGGTTTCACAAACTCCACCTGCCACCACCATCGTGTCGCATTCGTGTCCCCTTTCCAGCAGCCACCCTGTGTGAGTGAGAATCGATGTCCATCGATTGCGCCGACTGGCTCGAAACCCGGAAGCCCGCTGGATGCTGTCGCTGCATCGCCTGCGCTTGCTGGGGACAGGGCCATCCCGCATACGCAGAGCAGCCACGCGGCGACGCGGTGAGGAACTCGTCCGAAAGTCTCCGGGCTGCGCATGTGGTGGAGGTGAGTCATGATTGTCTTCAAGATGGCAGAACGCCACGGGTTCCTTAGCCGGAACGATTCAGTAGGACAGCGGCCATTTGCTTGATCCTTTTGCGAAGTGCTTCGTTGTTCGTCGCTTACGTATTTCGATTCAATACGCGCGCTCCTCACGCCTCGCTC
>VHDG01000600.1 GCA_016871475.1 Verrucomicrobiota bacterium | reverse complement strand
CACACACGATTCCGCAACTCGAGGTGTGCAAAATTCCACTTCTCGCCCTGAGCCACTCTTCCTGAAGAAAACCAGTCGAGGAGGAGGAGTCCACCCTCAGGATGAAGGTGCACCTCCTGAGACTGTCGATAAGTCGATCGAGCGAACGCTTGCACCACATCGGGCGCTACAATGGCCACAGCACCCTCCCCAATCCGCAGGGTCATTTCATGCGCGGAGCAGGGGCGATGGTCGGATCGGTAAAGCTTGTTGCTGGACTGGGATCCTAGGAACAGCCGGGCCGATTTCCCCACTTCAGCACAAAGGGATGTCTGATCGCCCGCGACGACTCCCCCTCCCAAACTCCCAAGGTAGACCCATGCGGAAGGCCCTCGCATTCTGGGTGAAAGGAGGCGGAGCGGGCCGGAGGAGCGCAGACATGTGATCGCGGACAATCCATCGACACGCTCGACCCGCAGCTCAGCCGATGATCCTTCGGCAGCACTTGCCGCAACGGGACTCAGGGCAACACTCATACGGTCAAGTGTTCGTTCACGAGCCCTTCGCTCAACTCAGCTATGGGACCCGATGCAGCGATGGCCCCCCGGTTCATTAGGTAGAAACGATCCGCGATGGAGCGGCAGAAATCCAGGTACTGCTCCACCAGGAGGATACCGATCCCGTCCTCCTTCTTGATTTTCACCAGGGTCTCACCGATTTGGTCGATGATGTTGGGCTGGATCCCTTCAGTGGGCTCATCCAACAAAAGGACACGGGGACGAGTTAGCAACGCCCGAGCAATGGCCAACTGCTGCTGTTGACCTCCGCTCAGGACTCCACCCTTGCGTGCCAGCATTTCCTTCAGAATGGGAAACAGATCCAGCACCCGCGAGAGCTCGTCGGGTTTTCCACCGGGGTGCAGCATTTGGCTCAATGATAAATTCTCGCGAACAGTCAGATGAGGAAAGATGTCACGTCCCTGGGGCACATAGGCCAGCCCCATCCTTGATCTCTGATGAGGAGGCAGGCCGTTCATCGATTTCCCCCCCAACTGTACATCACCCTGTTCGGACCTTAGCAGTCCTACGATGTTCTTGAGCGTGGTGCTCTTCCCGACACCATTGCGTCCCATCAAGGCAGCTACTTCTCCAGGTGAAACCTCGAGGGTCACGCCGCGCAAAATCCGCGACCCCTCATAGGCAAAGATCAAACCTGATGCTGTCAGCATTTCACTCCTCCCACCGCAGGACGCTTCTTCCGGCCCAGATACACTTCCCGAACCCGCTCATCGTTCTGCACCTGATCCACTGATCCTTCGCACAAGACTGTTCCCTGATGCAGGACGGTGACCTTGCGTGCAATCTGGCGTACGAAGTTCATATCGTGTTCGATTACCACCACCGTGTGTTTGCCGGCGAGACTTATTAGCAATTCGCCGGTCCGATGAGTCTCCTCGTCCGACATTCCCGCAGCGGGCTCATCCACCAACAGGAGCTTGGGGTTTTGGGCAAGCAGCATACCGATCTCCAACCACTGCTTTTCTCCGTGCGATAAAAGCCCGGCTTTTTCATGGGATCGGTCTTTCAATCCAATGGTCTCCAGCGCCTCCTCCACCCTGGTTTTTTGGCCGCGTTGCAAAGGTCGGAACAGGGCGTGCCATACGCTCCGGCTGCCTTCGACAGCGAGCAGCAGATTCTCCAGGACGGTATGATCCACAAACACAGAAGGTGTTTGGAACTTCCGGGCTACTCCAAGACGGTTGATCTCGTGCTCGTTCATGCGCGTGAGATCTGAACTGCAGCCCAGTTCGATTTTTCCGCTATCCGGCCGGGTTCTGCCCGTGATCAGGTCTAGCATCGTGCTCTTCCCCGCCCCATTTGGACCGATGATCACTCGCAACTCTCCCTCATCCAGATAGAGGGTGAGGTTCGAGATCGCATGAAACCCTTCGAAGGACTTGTTCACGTCCTCCAGCAAGAGCATGAAAGGTTTGGCGCTCATGTCCGGGGCAATGAATTGGCGAGCTTCAACGCACGACGAGCCCGCCATTGTTTCAATTGTTCAGGGATCCCTGCGATTCCTTTCGGCACGAATAGGGTCGCACCGATGAACAACACTCCAAGGATGTAAGGCCACTGTTCGGCGTAGCTATGGGTTGCATAACTCTTCAACGCATTCACACCTATCGCACCCAGGACAGGTCCCACGAGAGACTGCCGTCCACCTACCGAACACCACACCACTGCTTCCAGGGACTTGTCGGGTGCCATCTCACTCGGATTGATGATCCCTACCAGCGGCACATATACCGCACCGGCCACTCCGGCAATCACCGCTGAGAGAACAAACACAAGCAACTTGTAGTGCACCGTTGAGTATCCGCAGAACAACACGCGATTTTCGCTGTCCCTGATCGCCCTCTGGACAAGCCCGAACCGGGTTGAGGCAAGCCAGCGGCACAACCCGTAAACACCCAGAAGCAATAAAACCGAGACGATGAACAGCATCCTGCGCGTGCCGGGCGCGTTCAGGTCATGGCCGAGAATGGTCTTGAAGTCTGTGAGCCCGTTGTTCCCACCAAAGGTGAAGTCGTTCCGAAAGAAGAGCAGGGTCGCGGCGTAGGTGAGTGCTTGACTGAGAATGGAGAAGTAAACCCCTCGAATCCGGGATCTGAACGCGAAGTAGCCGAAAGCCAGCGCGACTAATGCCGGCACCCATGTCACCGCGAAAAGGGCGAAAGGAAAACTCCGGAAGGGAATCCAATGGGGAGGAAGCCCTCCTGTCTCGGGATATCGGGCAGGAAACTCCAAGAAGACCATGAAGTCCGGTATGTCAGCCTTGTACTGACCCAGCTTACCGATCATCAACATCAGGTGCATGCCCATGGCATATCCCCCCAGGGCGAAGAAAAGGCACTGCCCCAGACACAACACTCCTGTAGAGCCCCAGAGCAAATTAATGCTCAGAGCCAGAACCGCGAAGCAGCAGTACTTCCCGTAAACTCCAAGGGCAAATCCGGAGACATGCAACAGATGGCCCTCAGGCACAAAGGCGTTGCAAACGGGCATTATAACCAACCCCAGGAGGGCACAGGACGCCATCACCATTGCCTCAAGCCGTCCATATGATTTTCCGGCGAGGTTCATCAATCGAGACTCCTGCTGCGGGTGACAAACATTCCGGCCGGACGCCATTGAAGAAAGAGAATGATGCCAGCCAACACCATGATTTTGCCTGTCACAGCTCCCAGCCACGGCTGCAAGAGCTGATCGGTCAACCCCACG
>VHDG01000599.1 GCA_016871475.1 Verrucomicrobiota bacterium | reverse complement strand
TGAGCTCCTGAAGCGGGTCTGTGCTGTGGCCATCAAGCGGCTGCAGGCCACGCGGCGGCGTCTCCTGGATGGGGCGCGCTGCGGGTCGGCCAACCTGAATAAGAACACTGGCAAAACGACCCCCAATCCAATACATTCTGGCCCGTGCGAAAATGAGCCATCAAGTCTCCCAAAGGGAAGCCTATGAAAATGAATGACTCTATTGTCGACACGCTGAAAAACTCCGCTCTGTTCCAGGATTTTTCAGGAGCCTACAGCGGCTTGACCGGCATGCCTATCGCCCTGCGCCCGCTGGAGACCTGGAGCCACCCTTTCAGGGATCATCCCAACCAGAATCCGTTCTGCGCGTTAATGGCTTCTTGCAGCAAATCGTGCGCGATGTGTCTGCAGGCGCACGACACCTTGGTGCGGTCTTGTCAGGATGGATCCACCACGTTGACCTGTTCCTACGGGCTCTGTGAGTTCGCTGCACCCATCAAGAACGGGGAAACAATCGTAGGTTATCTCCAAAGCGGTCAGGTGATGAACCAGGTTCCCACCGAGCTCGCGTTTGAGAGGGCTGCCGCGATCGCTGAACAATCCGGTTTGAACATCCGCTCCCCCGAAACCAAGGAGGCCTACTTCAAAACCCCGGTCAGAACCCTCCAGGAAATCCAGTCCGCTTGCAGCCTTCTGGAGATCTTCGCAGATCACCTCAGCATCAAGACCAATCAGATCGTTCTCCGCAATAATCAGTCTGAACCCCCCGTGGTGACGCACGCCAAGAAGTATATCGAGGAGCACTGCTCCGAAGATCTGACGCTGGGCAAGGTTGCGGCGGCTGTTCATGCAAGCCTGTTCTACTTCTGCAAGATCTTCCATCGAGCCACCGGACTTCGGTTCACTGAATACGTCTCCCGAGTGCGGGTCGAGAGAGCCAAACAATTGCTCCTGAATCCCAACCTTCGGATCAGTGAGGCTGCCTATCAGGTGGGCTTCCAGTCCTTGACCCACTTCAATCGGGTCTTCAAGAGCCTCACCGGCCTCTCTCCGACCGAGTACCGCAGACGCTTGCCTCGATAAGGGGCTTCGTTACACCCACTAGCCCGCCGTCGAGAAGAGATTGCGAATAACCTCCTCGACGGGTGTCTCCTGGATATCGATGTCCGTCGCGGGGAGCGCCTCCAGCAGGGCCTTGCATGCAGGGATCACCCGATCGCGTTTAACCCGCAGCCGGACCAGGCCGTCCGTCTGCTCGAGCACCTCGCCCGCCGAAATCAGCAAGCCCTCCGAGGGGATGGTTCCCGGCTTGAATTGGATGGACAAAACTTTGTAGTCGGCAAACCGATCGACGATCTCCCCCAGCCGACCATCGAAACGGAGTTTTCCTTCATCGATGATGATGACCCGTTCACAAAGTTCCTCGATGTCCCCCATGTAATGGCTCGTGAGAAGAATCGTCGTCCTCCGTGTCTGGTTATGGGTTTTCAGGAATTCCCGGACGATCTTCTGCGACACCACATCGAGCCCGATGGTGGGTTCGTCCAGGAACAGAATCTTTGGTTCATGAAGAAGGGATGCGATGAGCTCCATTTTCATGCGCTCACCCAGGGAGAGTTCCCGAACCATCACATCGAGCTTGTTTCTGACGCTCAGCATCTCGGACAGCTCGGCAACGGTTCGTTCGAACCGCTGTTGAGGAATGCCGTAGATTCTGGCGTTGAGTTCGAGAGATTCCCTGGCTGGAAGATCCCACCACAGCTGATTCTTTTGTCCGAGCAGGAGGGCGAACTGGCGGCGGAACGCATCGTGACGTTCCCAGGGTTTGTAGCCCAGAACCGAGGCCGTGCCGCTGCTGGGATGCAGGAGGCCTGAGAGCATTTTCAGGGTGGTCGTTTTGCCCGCGCCATTGGGGCCAAGGAACCCGACGAACTCTCCCTCCTCAATCCTGAAGCTCACCTCCCGGACGGCATGAGTATCTTCATACTTCCGGTGCACCAACCCCCTGACGGCCCCCCAGAAGCCCGGAGCTTTTTTATAAGTCCGGAAGGTTTTGCTGAGGCCTTTGACTTCGATGGCCGACACAAACTTCCTGGGGGATCAGGCTCAGGCCGGGGCAGGCCCGGAGCTCTGGAGGCTGGAAGGACGATGCGAGGCCGCACCCGATGGGCGGCTCGAGCGAAGCAGCTGGCTCTCGATGTAGCCGACGGCCTGCCGCACGGAGGGCTCCACGGACATCCGATCGTTCACCTGCCTGACCGCATGCAGGACGGTCCCATGATCACGTCCTCCAAACGCTTCTCCGATGGTGCTCAGCGAGCTGTCCGTGAGCTGGCGGGACAGGTACATGGCCACCTGGCGGGGAAACGCGATGTTTCCCGGGCGACGTTTGCCCGTGATATCCGAAACCCGAATGTCGTAGTGGTCCGCGACGATTTTTTGGATGCACTCGATGCTGATGGCCGTGCGGTTCTCCTCGTGGAGTATGTCCCTGAGCAGCTCCTCCACCACCAGGGTGGTCAGAGGCTTGCGGGTGAGGGAGACGTAGGAGGACACGCGAACGAAGGCACCTTCCAGCCGACGGATGTTCGAGCGGACACGTTCGGCGATGAAGTGCAGAAGCTCCGGAGGAATCGTGATCCCAAGAATGCGCTCCTTCTTTCGAAGGATGGCCATGCGGGTCTCCACATCCGGGGGCTGCATGTCCGTCACCAGACCCCACTCAAACCGGGAAACCAGGCGCTGTTCCAACCCCTGGATCTCGTTGGCGGGCCGGTCGCATGTCAGAACGATCTGGTGATGCTCCTCATGGAGCGCATTGAAGGTATGGAAAAATTCCTCCTGGATTCTTTCCTTGCCCGCGAGGAACTGGATGTCGTCGATGAGCAGCACTTCGCTCTGGCGATAGCGACGTCGGAATCGCACCAGCTGGCCGTTCTGAATGGCGTCGATGAACTCATTCGTGAAGCGCTCGGCTGTCACGTAGGTCACACGAGACCCGCGCTTTTTCGCTGCGACGTGAAGGCCGATGGCGTGGAGAAGATGAGTCTTGCCCAGACCCACGCCGCCATAGAGGAAGAGGGGATTGTAAGTTTTTCCAGGGGCCTGTGAGACGGCGATGGCGGCGGCGTGAGCGAAGGTGTTGTTGTCCCCGACGACGAAGTTCTCGAATGTGTTTCTGGGATTGAAACTGTTCTCAACAATTTCCTGTTGCCGTGACGAGTGACGTGTTTTCTCCCGGGCGGGCGGGGCAGGGAGCTCGGTTTCCCGGGGTGGCGTTGCGGCTC
>VHDG01000598.1 GCA_016871475.1 Verrucomicrobiota bacterium | reverse complement strand
TTTCCCTCTCGCCCTGCGAGGCACGAGTGGGGAGAGAGCCGGAGAGAGGGGCATTCTCAGGCTACCCCTCTCCTCGGTCCTCTCCCCGCTCATTCTTCGCATGGAGAGGAAGAAGTTCTTTGGGGACCGAGATCTCGAATCAAATCCCGAGATCACGGTGGTTTCCATTGAGTTCGGTTGCGGGTTGGGTGCGAGGTCTTTTGCTTTCCCTCACGCAAAGGACGCGAAGGACGCAAAGAAGGTGTCGAGTTCATCGGGTCGCGGTGATTTGGACGGTTGCTCCTTCGATCGGGATGGGGGCCTTGCGCAAGCTGGCCGCTTCTTGAAAGGCATGGGTGTGAGACAACCAGGACCCCCTGAGTGATGGTTTGCACCCGGCATGAAGCCTTGACGTCCGGAGCGCGCCGTTTACGGCGCCTCATCGTGAACAGCGTGACGACGTGGTTGGACCGAGGAGACTGGAGCTGGGGGGAAGTTCGCTGGGGACAGAGATCTCCGGTTCTCTCCGTGTCTGCGGCGACCGTTCATAGCGCTGGCGCACTTCGGGCCGGAGGAAGTTCAGCACCACATCCGGCTGCAACTGCTGCAACAGGGTCGTCTTGCCGGTCTGGCGTGGGCCCAGGAGCAGCACGGACTTCCGCCGGGCCAGCACCGAGCGCAACCGGCCCTCCAATTGTCGAGCGATCCATGTCGCGGGCTCCATTTTCGGCGAATTTGGAGTTCAGTCAATCTGAATGAGAACACGGCATGGCTCACGGCTGAATGAAAGCCGTGATGGAACGTGGAACTTTACTTGCTGGCCGCGTTCTCCTGCAGATACTCGTACGGCTTCCGGGTGCTCTGTCCGGCGACTGCAACATTAGTTTCGCTCGGGTTGAACAACACCCACTCGACCTTTCCAGGCGCCATCTCCAGACGCAGCACGCTGGCTTCGGGATCGTCTCGCACGACTTGGATGCCGGAGGCGCCAGCGGTCGCCTGGAGTTCGTCGTGGTACTTGGCCTTGGCTCCGGCGTGGTTGCTATGGATGGAGGGGCGGTAAGGAGGATGTGGATAATAAACCTGGGAGAACACCAGTTTGTCCCCGATCTTGGGCGTGCCTTCCCAGACATAGCGAAGCTGCGCGCCGCACGCGATGGCTCGCGGATCCTCCGCCAGCCGATCCACCACCTGCAGGCGGCAGTCCGGCCGCGGCGCGAACCAGACGAGCAAGTCCACCGGCGGCGACTCCATTTCGATCTGGCCGTTGCTGCCGACCAGTTTTCCCATGAACGTGTTGGCCCAGTGCGAGCCGACCTGCCGGCCGATGTTGCGCGTGTTCCAAAGCGGTGAAACGCGGGTCTTGAAGGATTCTTCAAACGCGATCGTCTCGCGCGTGGCCAGAAAGCGATTCTTCACGAAGACGAACTCGCGTTCATAGACGGCCGGCAAACCGTCCACGTTCTTCACCCGAACGCGGGCAAAGGTGGCGTTGGTTCGCTCCTCGAAGTAGGTGACCTCGGACTCGATGTCCGGCATCTTTCCATATTGCCAGTGTCCATCGCAGCGCAGCGGATCGGGGTGATAGCGGAGCTTCGCGGTGCCTTCCACGTCCACCACCTTGAGACGGTTCTCCTCCGAGTCACCCTTGCTGGTGATGACCTGGGTGAAGGCCGCGCCGAACCGATTCATGCCCATGATGCCGCCGGCGTTGTAAGGCAGGCTGGTGGGATGCAGCTCCACGAGGGCGAAGAAATCACCGGGATTCCAGCCGCTGCGCAGCACCAGCTTGTCGGGATAGTCCTTACCGGTGAGCCAGTGAGAGCAACAGATATGGCCTTTGTTGGGATCGGGGTCGATGTTGCCAAACAGTTTTTCACCAATCGCCTTGTCGGTATGAGGGACGCGGGCGATCTCCATGCGCAGATTCCAGAGTGAACCCGGCGACGGCATGACAGGCTTCACTGATTCATCAGCGAAGAGCCACGCCAGTGCCACATGCATGCCGACTTCGATGGTGCGCAGGTAGTAGTCCCTCCGGGTGGGCACCGCCTGATACCGGAGGTAGTTCATCACCTTGTGGGCGGCGTAACGGTATTCGCCGTTGCGGGTTTTCGCCGCGGCGAGTTCAAGGGCGAACAGACGAAAGCCCGCCGTGCTGTTCCAACCTCCGTTGGGGCCGTAGGGATTCACCGCGCCGTCCGGCGTGACTTCCACGGTGAGCCGTTTCCAGAGCCGCTGCATTCCGGGGTCGGTCACCGCTCGATTGTCGCCCAGGTATTGGTCGCCGCAGGTCAGCAGCATGAAGATGGTGCCGGGGAAATACCCCGTGTCGTTCGCCTGCACTTCCTTGTTCTTCCAGAAGTCTCCGAACCCAAGCTCCGCATAGCGTTTCCAGTGCGCCGCCTCCGGGATGTCGGGATACCATTTCGCCGCGAGTCCCTTCATCAGGGCTTCCGGCAGCGCGCGATGACAGCCGCCGCGCCATTCGATGGGCTTCGTGCCCCAGACATGCACGTTCCGGCAGTAGTCGAGCCAGAGACTGCGGAACCAGGCGTCATCCTCCTTCATCAGCCCGCCGGCGATGAGGTGTTTCCGATACAGCGGGATGTAGCACGGCTCCTCGATGAACCGCCAAGTCCAGCCGTCCTTCGCCACTTCCTCCATCATGGCCCGGTGCCAGTCTTTGAGCATGGTGACGATGGCCTCGCCGTAGCGCCGTTCGCCGGTCTGCACGAATTTCACCAGCACCGGCAGGAACTGCTGCACTCCCGAAATCCCCTGTTTCGGGTTCTCGGCGATCTTGAACAGCCCCAACTCGTCCAGGAACCGCACGTAGGTCTCGCGGGTCACGGGGTCCTGCGGGATGGGGTAGAAACTCGGATCCGAAACGAGAGCGGGCCCGTAGGCTCCGAAGCGATAGTGTTCGGCAGACGGGCTGTAGATCGCGGGTGGGGCCAGTCGCTCAATCTTCGCCTCGGACCCCGCTGCGGTTTCCGGAGCTTTGGATGGCTCCGCGGCCTGGAGCGGCAACGCGGCGGCCAGACTGATGAACAAGGTCCAGGCCGACACGACGCGCGTGGTCGGACGTGTTTGGGTTGTTTCGTGTTTCATGATGATGGGGATTCAGTTTGATGGCCGGCGGACCTTCTCGCCTGGGCTGATCCGAATGGGACTGAGTACTTCTCATGCCAGAGGAACCTCGGTAACTCATGAGTTCGCACGGGACAGAATGCGCCTTGAACTTGGTTTCATGCTTTCCGCTTCTGGAAGCTCAACGCGCCATCGG
>VHDG01000597.1 GCA_016871475.1 Verrucomicrobiota bacterium | reverse complement strand
CTCTGCCCAAGCAGGTCGGTGGATCGCTCCGACGCTCGCGCAATGTGCAAGGACTGGACGAACTGGTTATGCATTGCCGCCAGGTCTTCGAGACTTGGGAGGGGCACGCCGCAGCCCCCGCAGATCGGTTTTCACGGAAGTTTCGAGTGGTTCATCACCGCTCTAGCTGTTCTGTGTGGAGCAGAGGGATATTCACGGTAGACTCAACATCGGAGGAAATCTGGTAAATCCCGTCCGCAGCCGTAACTTCCTCAGCCGGTCGCGGGAGGAACTTCTGAGGCGGGCTGGATCCAGATACTCCTCGGCGAGTGGACTCGGCGGCCTGACCGTGGTGACTTTCGCGCCGTTGCCGTTTGTGGTCGTGGGGGCAGCCCAGCTTAAGGCTTTCGAAGCGACACCGATCCAATTGGGGAGCATCGCCCTCACCGTCATGAGGCTGGGGGGGATTACGTCAGCGCTCAAAGTACTGATGCGCCACGGGTTGCGGGTCCAATAGCACGTTATGGCCGATCCACTCATCTCATTGCAAAGCCTGCCTTCCCACGGGGCACGGCCCCGAACCGCGGGCATCCTCGGCACGCCCGTCAGCTCCGGCAACCGCGGCGTGCTCGCTCTCGGCGCCTCTCTCATCAATCTCTGCGTCGAAGCTTCCAACGGCGGAAAAGCCACTCTCCTCATCGGACGCAACAACAACTCACCCGCCCCGTTCCTGGTCAACGGACAGAATGAACTGGTTCCAGTCATCCACTGCAGGCTCTCCCCCAAAGCCCCATTGCGAGATCAGCTGGCATGGATCGTCCTCATGTCTCTCCTCTATCGTGTTCTCCCTCTCAAAGGGCTGCGGAGGTGGATCTGCAAGTCGGTTCCTTGGATCAAGGCAGCGTCGGAGCTGGATGTGGTGGGCGACATTCGCGGAGGCGACAGCTTCAGCGACATCTATGGGATGAAACGTTTTCTTATGGGGTTCCTGATGGCCTGGAGCATTCTCCTGGTGCGTGGAACCCTGGTTCAGTTCCCACAAACCTACGGCCCCTTCAAGAGTCCGATCGCCCGCTTCCTCGCGCGTTTCCTGCTCAAACGATCGAACGTCATCGTCGCTCGCGATCTAAAAAGTCAGAAGGTGGCGGCAGATCTTCTCGGACCTGACGCCCAGGTGCTCCTGAGCCCCGACGTGGCTTTTTCATTACGGGCGTTGAGGCCCGAGACGATCGAATGTGATCCCCCTCTCCAAGGCCTGCCCACAAGCCCTGTCGTGGGCGTGAATGTGAACGGGCTCATGTTCAACGGCGGCTACACCCGCAGCAACATGTTTGGCCTCGCCATGGACTACCCGGCCTATCTCACAAAGGTTATCGAAGCCTTGTTGGCTGCACATCCTGGAGAGGTCTGGCTGGTGCCACACACCTTCGCGCCCAAAGGCGATGTCGAGAGCGATCCGGATGCATCCTTCAAGGTTCGTGAAAGCCTGCCTGAAGCGCTGCGAAGACGGGTGCGGGTCATAACGAAAGATTACGATCAGAACCAGATCAAGGGCGTCATTGGGCTGTGCGACTTCTTCGTGGGCTCGAGAATGCATGCGTGCATCGCGGCATTGTCCCAGGGCATCCCGTGCGTGGGCGTCGCATACAGCATGAAGTTCGCGGGCGTGTTTGAGTCGGTTGGAGTTGAGGACTGGGTCATAGACGGTCGCACAGTGGACACCGACAAAGCTGTCGCCAGAACCCTGGATCTGTTTGCTCAACGGAATGCCGCCCGGACACCTCTCGCCCGGAAGGCTGACGAGGCCAGAAGCGAACTGCGCAAGGTCTTCCGCACGATCATGGATTCACCTCTTCCAACGGACTCTCACCCCATGACCGAGCCCGCCGTTGCATCCGCAGCACCCAGGCAGCTTGCAGTGAACGAATGAAAAAACTTCGCAACGTTGCTGATGTGGCAAGCTGGCGCCTGTGTATCGGGTGCGGTGCCTGTGCCTACGTCTGCCCTTCCCAGAACGTGCGTCTGGTCGATTTCCTCCGCGAAGGCATCCGGCCTGTGCTCAACGACACGAACTGCAGCTCGTGTTCCCAATGCCTTGATGTCTGTCCTGGCGTCGAATCCCGCTTCAACGCTCCCACCGCTGGAACGAGCGTTTCCATGGACACCGCCAGGGAATGGGGTCCAACCCTCGCGGTGTGGGAGGGTCACGCGGCAGATCCCGCCATACGATTTCAAGGCTCATCCGGGGGAGCGCTTACCGCGATCTCGGCCTACTGCCTGGAAGTGCTCGGAATGCACGGCGTGCTGCACCCGGCGCAGGATTCCGAGGACCCCATCCGCAACCGAACCCGCCTCAGCCGATCCCGATCGGAGCTGATGGCTGCCTGCGGATCACGCTACTCGCCGGCTTCTGTGTGCAACGGCCTTCACCTGGTGGAAGCCGCCCCCGCCCCCTGCGTCATCATTGGCAAGCCCTCGGAGATCGCCGGAGTCCGCAATGCAGAACGTTTGCGCCCCGCCCTCTCCAGCAAAGTCGGAGTCACGCTCTCATTCTTCTGCGCTGAAACCCCCTCCACCCGGGGAACGCAGGCATTGCTGGAAAAGCTGGGTCTCGACCCCGCTCAGCTCAAGGATCTGAAATACCGCGGTCGCGGATGGCCGGGCCACTTCGCTCCCGTGATGAACGGTTCCAGCGAGCCGGCCCACCAGCTGACCTACCGGGAGAGCTGGGCATTCATCCAGGCGTTCCGCCCATGGGCCGCCCATCAATGGCCAGACGGCTCCGGTGAGACAGCCGATATCAGCTGTGGAGATCCGTGGTATGAACAACCTGATGGAAAAAACCCAGGCTCCTCACTGGTCGTCGCCCGCACGCCCACCGGCGTGCAAATCGTTCAAGGCGCAATCCGCGCAGGCTATCTGGATCTGAAGGTGGCAGAGGACTGGAAAGTCACACGCTCGCAGGAAGGGCTGCTCAGAAAAAAGGGGGCCATCCATGGACGACGCCTCGCCATGCGGATCGCGGGCTTGCCTGTCACCCGATTCCCGGGACTCGACTTCAATCATGCCTGGTCAAGACTGCCCTTGAGGGAGAAGGCCCGCTCAGTCCTCGGCACCCTGGTCCGCATTGTCCGGAAAGGCCTCACGAAGCCACTTGATCTCGACCCTGTAGGGTCGGTTCCGGTCAAAGACCCCTTGGTTGAGGAAAACCAACAACTTCGAACCGCCTCTGGATCTTGATCTCGAAAGAAGAAGCAACACACGACAGAATCGACCCCACATGAAAGGCA
>VHDG01000596.1 GCA_016871475.1 Verrucomicrobiota bacterium | reverse complement strand
CTCATCTGCAGGATTCCCACTGGAACCCTCCGCACCCTGCGCCTCAGCATATGAGAACGGATCCCGTTTCAGATCCGCCTCCATGGCGGAGGATCTCCAGGCATTGAGTTCGAGCGACGTTCGCAAGCGATTGGTCCAGGATCCGGAGGAGTCGTCAGGGGTTGCCTCATTTTGGTCGGATTGTTCCTCCTTCCGAGCCGAGACATCAACCAAGCCTCCGTTGATCATGGGAAGAAAGCGCCAGGCTGCCAGCCCAACGCTTCACTCATCGATTGCCCTGACTGCACTCTCTCGATCAGATCCTGTTGGACCAGGAAGAGCCGCGCACTTCCTGAGGTAAGGCTTTCGCTCGACAATGCTGTTAAGAGGGGAATACCAGCTCGCAGCTGCATGGAGAGCTGAAGAAAGAACTCCGTGAGCGTGCGAGTGGGAACCGCCTTCCCAACTCCCCTGGTCGCTCGCTGCCCATTGGCTCCGAGGGCAGACTTTTGCTCCTTCAGCTCAACGACCCAGGCGTTCTGTTTCCGGAAGCGCCCCTCCAGCGCGGACTCCGAGATGGCCTCTTCGCGGTCGGTTCTTTCCCGGCCGTCCGCACCTACGACTGTATATGAGAATACCGGCACAACGCCTCGCAAATCTGGCTCAAGCCAGCGTTACCCGCATGACCTCGGAAATCGTTGTCTGGCCCGTCACAGCCTTCATGACGCCGTCGTAGAGCATGGGTCGAAACCCCTCGCCCCACGCCGCGTTACGCAGCGTTGTCGCGTCAACCCCCTTGGTGATGAGTTCTTGTGACTTCTCCCCGGGTTCGAGCAGTTCGTAGATACCCACCCGTCCGGTGAATCCGTTCTTGCAAGCCGGGCATCCCGCCGGCTCCCAGAGGGTCCTCGGGGCTTCCGGCGGCAGTTCCACGCTCAACCTGTCGAGGATGGGTTGGGGGTTCGCCACCGGTTTCCGACACTCCGCACACAGTCGGCGCACCAACCGTTGTCCAATCACACCCGCCAGGGTCGGTGCAAGCAGGTAACCCTCTGCACCCAGATCAACCAGACGCGGCACAGCGCCCGGGGCATCGTTCGTGTGCAAAGTCGAAAACACGAGGTGCCCCGTCAACGCCGCTCGAACCATCAGTTGCGCCGTCTCAGGATCCCGTGTCCCCCCGAGCAGAATCACATCGGGATCCTGCCGGAGCAAAGTCCGAAGCCCCTCTGCGAAGGTAAGCCCAATGACCTCGTTTATCTGCGTCTGGCGAACCAGTGGCAGCTGATACTCGATCGGATCTTCGAGCGTAAAAACACTTTTCTCTCCTGCATCGATTTGACTCAGCGCGGTATAGAGCGTGGTGGTCTTGCCGCTCCCGGTCGGGCCGGTGACCAGAATAATCCCATGGGGCCGGTCCAGGAGCTTCCCGAACCGATGGCGCATGGCTGGAAGCATCCCCAGGTTGTTGAAGTCGAGTTTCGTGCTCGTTTTGTCCAGCAATCGCAATACCACGCTCTCACCAAACGCCGTGGGCAGGCTCGAAATGCGGAGCCCGATCTCGCGTCCTCCCGCCGTGAACACCGTCCGTCCGCCTTGAGGCCGCCGATTGTCGGCGATATCCATCTTGCCCATGATCTTGAACCGTGCGGCCAACGCCGTTTGAAGCTCCTTGGGCATCAGCAATCCGGGTGTCAGGATTCCGTCCTTTCGCATGCGAACCCGCAGATACTTTTCCTCGGGCTGAATGTGAACATCGCTCGCGCCCATGGAAGCCGCCTCCGTGTGAATGCGGTCGGCAAGCCGGACCATGGGAGCATCCGACACAGAAGCGTTCGATGCAGAATCGATACCCGACTGCATGAACTCATCCACCAGTGCCTCGAGCCTCTCGCCCCTTACATAGTGTCTCTCGATGGCTTGAAGGATTTCTCCCTCGGGCGCAGCGGCCAGTTCGACCTGAAGGCCCGTGGCCTGTTCCAAGGTGTCGAAGGCAAGAACGTTGAGGGGATCCGAGATAGCGACCCTGAGAACGCCTTCCGAGAGGGCCACAGGAATCGCACAAAACCGTTTGGCGAGTGCTTCGGGCACCCTTTGAATGATCTCCTGCGGGATCTTGGTCTTGGTGATGTCCACCTGCTCCGCCTGGGTCTTGGCGGCAAGGCAGGATGCAAGGATCTGTTGATCCACCAATCCCAGCTCAAGGAGGATCTCTCCCAGCAACCCGCCCTTGCGCTTTTGCTCCTTGAGCGCGAGATCGAGCTGGGTCTGGGATAAATACCCGCCGTCCAGCAGCCAGTCACCGAGCCTTAGCCTGGCTTGGCTCTTGGATGACGGACTGAAAGAGGGCTAGGCGCTTGAGGCTGACATGTCGATGTGGGGGGAGGGATTGGCCGATAGGTTTGCTATAGAACTGCACGGATCCGCATGACGGCTCCGGCGGTGTCCTTCAGTCTGGAAACGACTGCCGCGCCAGCTTCTGGAGCGGACGCGGCAGTCGAGTCAAAGTTGAACTTGCTTCTCAAACAACAGGGGAAGCCAGCCCGCAGGGGAGCGGCTTATTGATGTGCGAGATAGAGATAGACCGTAACAGTGCCGCCAGCGGCCGGGCTGTAGATACATCGACCTATCCGATCTGCGCCCGTACCTGAGTTCTGGGCGTTGTCGATGATGCTGTTCAATTGGATGGCGTCCGAAAGCGTCACCCCTGGGATCATCAAGGATACAACCATCTGGTCTGCCGTGAAATCAGCTGTGGCATTGTTGGAATCCAGGTCGTAGTTGTTACCGCCGACGGTGGCGGTCAGGTTGACTCTGGGTGATTGCACCGCGGTAAGAGAACGGACATGAACTCGAGTGGTGAGGGCTCCCGCTGTTTCGGTGGACCCGATCGGGGTGGAGACAAGCTTGTCGAGCAGGCCGGCTGCCAGGAGATCAGCATCGAAGCGACCGGTCCTCGTCGCCGTGTTTGCAGCACCCGTGCCGGCTCGTGCCGGAAACGAATTCGAGCGGGAGTAATAGTCGGTCGCAGCAGTGCGAAGCGTGTTGTAAACCAATGCAGTCCCGCTGACTTTGCTTCGCGAGACCGCGTGGATGACCTTGGGGACCAGCACCGCAGCCAAAATGCTAGTGACGGCGATCACGCCAATCATCTCCACCAGGGTTAACCCGCCTTTCCGGTTATTTGACTTCCTCTTCATCGAACGGCTTTCGTTGATTCTCCACGAAACCCAGACCGGTTGTGCCCCCAGCCTGTCAAGGAGCAGCCTGCCCAATCAGGGCTATTGTGAATC
>VHDG01000595.1 GCA_016871475.1 Verrucomicrobiota bacterium | reverse complement strand
GGTTAATCGCCTGCCGGTTGGCGCGACACATTTTATTTCCGTTACTATCATTCCCCCGGCCATCACAACACCGCCATGCACTTCGGCGTCCGGACGGCCACGCACAAACTGATCTACTACGAACAGAAGAACGCCTATGAAATGTTCGATCTCGTCAAGGATCCAACTGAACAGAACAACCAGCTCTACTCAGCCTCTGAGTCAACCCAGCCCGCCGTCACCGCCAAGTTCAACGAATTGAAAGCGGCGATTGCCCGTCTCCAAAAGGAATACAAAGACGAAGGGCGTTACACGGACAAAGCCACCTGGCCTCCAGGCGGGGTGGATGGACCCTTCGATGAGTATCAGCCCATGGGCAGGAAGACCGTCTCCGAGGCGATCGCAGCCAGCGTGGCCCAATGATCCGGATGGTTGAAATCCGCCTGTTGCACGAAAACCCGAACACTGACAAACCTCACTCCAATGAAAGCACGACTCGCCTCCTCCTTCCTCTCTCTCCTGAGCCTCTTCGCCGCCGTCGCCACCGCGGCTGAGCCACGCGCTCCGATCAAGACGTGGACGGATCCTGCGGCGGCGCAGCGTGAAGACCCGGATTTTGGCATCCAGGGGGAATACGCGAGCATCGGCGTCGGAATGCAGCTGGTCGCGCTGGGCGGGGGAAAGTTCGATGGCTACCTGCTTGAAGGGGGGCTTCCAGGTGCAGGTTGGGAACCCGGGAAACTCCGTCGCCTGCTGAAAGGCGGCAGGGAGGGGACCTCGATCACACTCAAAGACGAGTCGGGTGCTCACACCTGTGTGATCGTGAACAGCCAGGCGGTGTTGACTGAGAAGGGAGGCGCGACAAGAACAATGGACCGGGTGGAACGACGCAGCCCCACGCTGGGCGACAAAGTTCGGGAGGGGGCCCGGGTGCTGTTCGACGGTTCACAGGTCGATGAGTGGAACAATGGCAAGATGGAGAACGGACATCTGCTTGCCACCGACTGCATCACCAAGCGACGGTTCGGCAGCTATAAACTCCATCTGGAGTTCCGTACTCCCTACATGCCGGGTGCGCGGGGCCAGGCGCGGGGCAACAGTGGTGTGTATCACAGCGGCCGTTGGGAGACACAGATCCTCGACTCCTTCGGGCTGGAAGGACTGGATAACGAATGCGGCGGCATCTATTCCGTCTCCAAGCCACGGCTCAACATGTGCCTGCCGCCGCTCAGTTGGCAGACCTACGATGTGGAATTCACTGCCGCCCGGTTCGATGCATCAGGCAAACGAACCAGCTGGCCCCGCATCACCGTCCGCCTCAACGGGGTGTTGGTCCATGACAACCTCGAGCTCGCCAAAGACTTCACGACCGCCGCTCCTCTCTCCTCAGGCCTGACCAGCCCGGAAGGACCTGTATTTCTTCAAAACCATGGGAATCCCGTGGTCTTCCGCAACATTTGGATTTTGCCGCGCGAATGAACTGGATCGAAGCTTCATCCTTCGTCCTCCGATTGGTTCCGTCTGCGAGCCATCAACACACTCCTCCCATGAAATCTCCAAAGGTTCCGTTCGCGATCCTGTTCGTCGCCTTTTTCGGCCTGGCTGCGTCTGCTCCCGGTGCGAGCAACGGCAAATCAATGTCCATTCCGGATTTCACCAAAGGCGATACCATCCCGCCAAAGTCAAAACACGACTGGAACCTGGGGCCGACTGGCCTGCGTGGGTGGATGTATTGCGACAAGATGGTGACCTCCGATTCGCGCCAGGTGAAGATCACCCACGTGGACAAAGGTTCACCTGCAGATGGCAGCATCGCACCCGGCGATGTGCTTCTGGGAGTGGGAGGCAGGCCGTTCTCTCATGATCCCCGGACAGAAATAGGCATGGCCATCACGGCAGCCGAGACGGAGCTGGGCAAAGGCAGGCTGACGTTCATCCGATGGCGGGAAGGCCAGACCAATGAGGTCATCGTTCATCTGCCTGTGCTCGGTTCCTTCAGCTCGACGGCTCCGTACGACTGCAAGAAGTCGAGCCGGGTTTTGGAGCAGGGCCTGAATGTGCTGGCCCGGCGAATGAGCACGCCCGGATACGCTCGCGGTTTGGATCCGATCCCACGTTCACTGAACGCGCTTGCGTTGCTTGCCGGGGGGAACAAGGAACACGAGAGCCTGGTGAGGAAGGAAGCCCAGTGGGCTGCTGACTTCCAAACGGATGACTTCAAGACCTGGTATTACGGCTACGTGATGATTTTTCTCGCAGAGTACATCAGTGCCACCGGGGATCGCTCTGTGCTCCCGGGATTGCGCCGCCTCGCGTTGGCATCAGCCAAAGGCCAGAGCGCTGTAGGTTCCTGGGGACATACCTTCGCGAAGCCCGATGGACGGCTCAGGGGTTACGGGATGATGAACTCTCCCGGATTGCCGCTCACCATCGGCCTGGTCCTTGCCCGGGAGACGGGTTTGAAGGACCCCGAGATCAGCAAAGCCATCGAGCTGAGTGCGAAGCTGATCCGGTTCTACATCGGCAAGGGTTCGGTTCCCTACGGAGACCATCCGGCATGGATGGAAGGCCATGAGGACAACGGCAAGTGCGGCATGGCGGCGGTGCTTTTCAAGCTGCTCCAAGAGAAAGCCGGGGCTGAATTCTTCATGCAGATGGCTCTCGCTGCGCATGGCAACGAGCGCGATCAAGGTCACACCGGAAACTTTTTCAACATGCTCTGGTCCCTGCCTGCCATCGCTCAAGGCGGCCCACAGGCCACGGGTGCATGGATGCAGGAATTTGGAGCCTGGTACCACGATTTGGCCCGCAGATGGGATGGCACCTGGCATCATCAAGGCCCGCCGGAGCCGGACTATGACAGCTACAAAGGCTGGAGCTGCACCGGAGCTTATCTGCTTGGTTACGCCATGCCTCTGAGGAAAACCACCCTCACCGGCAAGCGACCGAGCATGGTGCAACCACTCACTGCGGAAGCGACGCAGAGCCTCATTGCGGATGGTCGGGGGTGGACAAACAAGGACCGTACGGGTGCCTACATTGCCATGGGAGAAGCGGAGTTGCTCAAACGACTTGGCTCCTGGTCACCGATTGTGCGTGAGCGCGCAGCGGCAGCCCTGGTGAAGCTCAAGGAACGACCGATCGACGCCATCATCGCCCTGCTGGACTCTCCTCGGCTTGAAACCCGCCTGGGTGCATGCAGCGCCCTCGCACATCTTGGGGGGCGTGCGGCAGCAGCGGTGCCCAGGCTTCGCGCCCTGCTCCAACACCCTGATCTGTGGCTTCGCGTCCGCGCG
>VHDG01000594.1 GCA_016871475.1 Verrucomicrobiota bacterium | reverse complement strand
AGTGTCCGCTTGCCTTCAACACGAGGACACCGTTCGTCGCCGAGACAAAGGGCAGATACACGTAGGCACCTCGCGCAGACGTGTTCGTGAAAACTCCATCCTGACCTGCCATGACTCTCATCCAGGTCCGGTTTGTCCCATCTGGCATGGTCATGGATTCACCTTCACGTGGTGCCGACCATTGTCCGGCTACAATTCGCGCCTCGATGGGGTCTGTGCGGAAGGCGCTCCGCATGAGTCTTCCCCCTGTGCGGATGGCCAGTCCTTCCCTGACAACCAAATCATCTGTTGCTGAGGCAACAGCCCACGGGATCAGTAAGCTGACCGCTAACAAGGCAATCAAACGTGACATGTCGGGAGGTTGTTCATGGGCTGGCTGGATTGCACGTCGTTTTCCTGGGCCAGTCTACTCTCGCAAACACCTCAACGGTGAGCGTGAAAACGTTGGCAACGAACTCTTCCGCACTTGAAGATTGGAGCCGGTTTCCAGGCTCCAACGGAAGAATCGGAACTCAGTGTTGAACCTAGAAACGGGAATGGAGCGGCGTCGAGATGCGCAACAGCTTGGATGAGCACGGTTTGAGGAGAATCGAAGCGTATCCGCGAGGTGATACGGTGAGGTTCGACGAAAGCCGTGCTCGCCAAGATCTTGCGTCAGATCGATGCCGGGCCATTCCTGTTTTTAGGTTGAATCGTTCCGGCTTAGTTCCGACTCGTCCCCAGGCGGTAGAGGTGCTTCTCGGTTCTCATGATGATCGCACCATCGGTGAATGCGGGTGTGGCTTTCAGCTCAGGGTTGAGCTCGTTCTTTGCCAGCAGGGAATAGGTCTTTCCCGGTTGCAGAACATGCGTCACTCCCTCGCGGTTGTGGATCCAGATTTTCCCGTCCGCGAAGCCCGGGGCGGCATTGTGATGCCCACCCAATCTTTCCCGGTAATGCTCGCGGCCTGATGCCGCATCCAGACAGGTAAGCATCCCACCTGAGTCGTTGATGAAATAGAGCTCCTGACCCACCAGCAGCAGGGACGGAATGGTGGGTGCCCCTTTGTTGTATCGCCAAAGGACCTCAGCCTCTCCGGAGTTGGGAATCTTCACCGCGAGGACCTCCGGTCTCATAAATCCGGTGGTCATATACAAGACGCCATCCGCAAACACCGGCATGGCCGAGGTCGAGAAGCCGAGGACCTCATAGGAAAGTTTCCACAATTCCGTGCCCGTCAGGGGGTCGTAGGAATAAACCCAGTTTGCTCCGGGTGAGATCAGTTGTGTTTGCCCGTTGATGGCCACAAGCAGGGGAGTGCCATACGATTTCTTCAGCTGAGGATTATCATTCAGCTTTCCGGACCGTGAGGTTTTCCAAGCGAGCTTCCCCGTATTCTTGTCCAGGGCTGCGACGAACTGCGCATCGCTTCCGTCCATGTGGAAGATGAGCAAATCCTTGTGCAAGACGGCCGAGCTGCCGGGACCGTTTTCGTGCTGCACCTTCAGTTCGCGATTCTCCCAAAGCACACTCCCCGACCGGATGTCGAGGCATGCTGTTCCGAAAGCGCCGAAGTGTGCATAGAGCCTTCCTTTCTCAATCACGGGTGTTCCGGAAGCGAAGCTGTTTTGTTTGTGAACCCACTGCGGCTCTTTCTCGATCATCAGCAGATGGTTTCCAACCAACCGGCCCGTGGACCTGTTCACACAGACGGCACGGAGCTCCACCTGTTCCAGGAGGGTGAGAGGCTGGTCGCCGGTGTTGGTTTTCAGTCGACGTTCGGCATCCTCCGGCTTTGCGGGAGTTTCAATCGCGGTAGTGACCCAGATCTCATCGCCTTCCATGACAGGGGAGGACCATCCACGTCCCGGGATTTCCGTCTTCCACACGATGTTGCTGCTTTCGCTCCAGTGCAGGGGGATGTTTTTGGCTGAGGAATGGCCTTGAGCTCCAGGTCCTCGCCATTGAGGCCAGTGCGCCTGGGCCGCAGCGACCATCGCAACAGCGAGTCCCCCGAGGAATGCGAGGTTCCATGCGGAAAGTGATCGAGTTAGTGGACGCTGTTTCATGGGCGGGACAGTGCGGTAACTGCTCTTCGATTGCGAGTGATGAGTGACTGTGACAGTGACGAGTGACGAGTTGCCATCTCACTTCGCGCGGAGCGCTTTCACTCCGTCTGGCAAACCATGGATCGCCTGCACTTCTTTCCCCGTCAGCGGCCGGCTGAACACCGCAACATCGTCGATCCAGCCTGTATAGCTGAGGCCCAGGGTGAGCGCGGTTTTCTCAACCTCCCAGTTGAAGGTCATCGCCCAGTTCTCGAACGCACCCTGATCCACGCCGTCGAGATACAGCCGCCCCCAACCATCTTTCTTTCCGGAATTGATGTTGCCGAAGCAGAAGACGACATGCGTCCAGCGGTCGCGTTTGAAGGGTGGTTGATAGACCGGCACCATCGGACGTTCCTTGTCTGGAATGTCTTCCCAGCCGCGGTTGGCTGGGTTCCAGGTGCGTTTCACAGGCAGAATCGCGTAACGAAAGTGCCGCGGCGCGTGATCCTTGCTGAACTCGATGAACATGTTGCCTTCCTCCCAACCTTGCGCGACGAACTGTAGAGGATCGCAGTACCCCGGTTCGAGGTCCTTGTCCGGGTCCAGCCGCAACCACAGCGAAACCGCGCCGCTCCAGCCATTCGTTCTGTAGCCAAGATTCTTCTCGCCGTGAAAGAAGATTGTGGGGCGAATTTTCTTCGTAAAATGCAAGGCGTCACCATGGCGGCCCGCGCCGGTGGCGTGCACAACCAGCCCGTCATCGGGAAGACCGGGTTTTGCCTGCGAGCGATTGCCGGTGAGCGCGTGGTATAGTTTCGGATCGCCCGCGGCGGTGTCGGCGTCCAACCGGCCGTCGAAGGACGCGTGGAGCAGCAGGGCGGAACGAAGGGCGGAGAATGGCAGCGCATCCGCAGAGGCAACAGACTCGGAAAGTCCGATGGCAACCGACAGAGCGAGGGCGAAGCGGGCGGAGTTCATGCGAGGACGGTATGGAAGTTCGAGTTCGCCCGCAAGCCACCACGGATGGCGCACGGGGTGGCATGCGTCTCGAAGTTAAAACAAAGGCCGGGAAGGTTATCCGCAGATTGGGAAGAAGACATTCAAGAGACCCAGGTGGAGAGACCCAATAAAGGGACACAATAAAGGGACAGGTCATTAGCTAGATAGCAATTGACTCCCCTTGTGGAGGTTGGGTTGTATGTGGGCATGAGACAGGCGCGACTGAAGGCACCGGAGCATTTTCCCA
>VHDG01000593.1 GCA_016871475.1 Verrucomicrobiota bacterium | reverse complement strand
CTTATGGCCAAGACCTCATGGTTGGAACGTAATAAGAAGAAAGCCAAGGCTGTTAAGAAGTATGCCGCACTTCGAGCTGAGCTGAAGGCAAAGGGTGACTATGTCGGGCTCACCAAGCTGCCCAAGAACGCCAGCCCGGTTCGCACAGTCAACCGCTGCCGCATTTCAGGCCGACGCAGGGGCTTCCTGCGCAAGTATGGAGTGTCCCGACTGACATTTCGCGAGCTCGCCTTGAATGGGCTGATCCCAGGTGTGACAAAAGCCAGCTGGTAATTTTATGACCGATACGATTGCAGATTTTCTGACGCGCATCCGGAATGCGCAACGCGCCCTTCTGGCGGATGTGGCTATGCCCCATTCGCGGATGAAGCAAAGCCTGGCTGAGATCCTCAAAAAAGAGGGATACATCCAGGACTTCTCAGTCGAGGGGAAAACCCTGCGCACGCTCAAGCTTAAGCTTAAGTATGACGGTCGTCGTGGTGTGATCACCGGTCTGAGGCGCGCAAGCTCGCCTGGGCTGCGCCGCTACGTGGGTTCATCCGAGATACCCCGAGTCCGTGGCGGGCTGGGGATCTCCATCGTCTCCACACCTCAGGGTGTTCTGAGCGGATCCGATGCTCGTAAACGAAACGTCGGTGGAGAGCTTCTCTGCATCGTCTGGTAACGTTCGATAAACGATTAAACTTTATGTCACGAATTGGTAAGCAACCCATCGCCATACCCTCGAAGGTGAAGGTCGAGGTAAAGGGTCGACAGATCCATGCCGAGGGGCCCAAGGGCAAATTAAACATGAGCCTGCCAAAGCGGACACAAGTGTCCGTGAAGGACAATCAGGTGGTGGTGAGCCGCGAAGGTGACGACGCCGAGGCGCGTGCGCTTCATGGACTCGGTCGTGCGCTCATCAACAACATGGTGAAAGGCGTCAGCGAAGGCTTCGTCAAGAAGCTGGAGATCCAAGGCGTCGGCTTCAAGGCTGCGGTTCAAGGGGCAGTCGTAAACCTGAGTTTGGGTTACTCCCATCCGCTGAATTACGCCATTCCTGCGCAGATCAAGGTGACTGTGGAAGAGAACACGAAGCTGACGATCGAAGGTCCCGACAAGGCTCTCGTCGGTTTGGTGGCCTCTGAGATTCGATCTTTCTATCCTCCTGAGCCTTATAAGGGCAAAGGGGTTCGCTATAGCGATGAAAAGGTCCTTCGGAAGGAAGGCAAGACGGTCCAGTGATGAATTCCAAGCTGCGGCAAAATCCGCAGCGAACACAACATGCAGAACAAGAAAAAGACGAAACTGTTGCAGCTCCGGAAATACCGGATCCGCTCGAAGGTTGCAGGAACAAAGGACCGTCCTCGCCTTTCTGCCAAGTTCACAGGGCAGCACATTTACGTGCAGTTCATCGACGACAGCGCCCGGGTTACGCTCGCTGCGGCCAACAGCCGCGCCAAGGACCTGGGTGGCAACGTCAAGTCGAACGTCGCTGGCGCGACAGCTCTGGGCAAGATTGCCGCTGACAAAGCCCTGGCGGCGGGGATTAAGCAGGTTGTGTTCGATCGAAATGGGCTTCGCTACCATGGCAAAGTCAAGGCTTTGGCCGAGGCTGCCAGGGCGGCTGGGCTCAAGTTTTAACCGCGAAGGAAAATAACTGTGTCTGACCAGATTCCAAATACTAACGAAGGTGCCAGGACTCCAAATGCCGGTGGACAAGGCGGGCCTGGCGGAGGCTTCGGCCGCGGTCCACGTGGCGGAGGCTTCGGTCGCGGTCCGCGTCGTCCCCGTTCCCAGTCTGATGGCGATGGCGATGGTCGCGATGGCGAGGAGCTCGCCGAGAAGGTGATCCATATCAACCGCTCAGCGAAGGTCGTCAAAGGTGGTCGTCGATTCAGCTTCAGCGCGCTTGTCATCGTTGGTGACCGAAAGGGGCGCATTGGCCTCGGGCTCGGAAAGGCGGGCGAAGTCGCCGACGCCATCCGGAAGGGCGGGCAGATTGCCAAGGGTCGGATGAAGCCGGTTGCTGTGCGCGGCGCAACCATACCCCACGAGGCGGCTGCTGATTTTTGCGGAGCGCACGTCTTGATCCGGCCTGCATCCCCAGGTACTGGACTGATCGCCGGAAAAGTTGTTCGGGCTGTTCTTGAGTCTGCCGGGATACGCGATGCCCTCACAAAGTCACTGGGCTCAAACAACCCATCGAACGTAGTCAAAGCGACTTTGGCTGCATTGGAGCAGCTTCGCTTACGCGAGGACATTTACCGCAGCCGCGGCCTGGCTGTGAAATCCACACCGCAGTCTGCAGAGACGAATTCCTGAGCCATCCTCCTGTTGATCTATGTCACTTCGACTTCACAATTTGAGTCCGCGCCCAGGCGCAAAACATCGTCGCAAACGCCTCGGCATCGGTGAGTCAAGCGGCCACGGAAAAACGAGCGGGCGCGGCGGCAAAGGACAAAGCGCACGTTCTGGTAGCAGCATCCGTCCTGGTTTCGAGGGCGGCCAGATGCCTTTGTTTCGCCGGATGCCCAAGCGTGGGTTCAACAACTCCCGTCATGCGACGCGTTACCTGACGGTCAATGTTGAGTCCCTCAACAGCTTCGAGAACGGGGCCACCGTCAATGAGGCTTCATTGCGGAAGAGCGGCCTGATCGCCGGGCGGTTGACCTTGGTCAAGATTCTCGGAGATGGGGATCTCACCAAGAAGCTCACAGTGTCGGCGCACAAGTTCAGTGCTTCGGCCAAGGCCAAGATTGAGGCCAAGGGCGGTTCCTGCCAGGTGATCAACGCCTGATTCACTCTTTCCCAACCCCGCCGGCATGCTGCGCAACATCATTCAGACCTTTGCCAACTGCTTCAAGATCCCCGAGCTCAAGTCGAGGATCTTCTTCACTGTTGCAGTACTCGCGATTTGCCGGCTCATTTCGATGACCCCCATTCCTGGTCTCGACGGCCAGGTTCTGAGCCAGTTTTTTGCTGATCTCGCCCGACGGGCTGCTCAGAGCGGCGACGGCTCCGCGTCGTTGCTTGGCATGTACAGCATGTTCACCGGCGGCGCCCTGGAACATTGTGCGGTCGGTTCCCTCGGGATCATGCCGTACATCAGCGCGTCCATTATCGTCCAGCTGCTGACGGCTGTCATACCTACCCTCAGCAAGCTTGCCCGTGAAGAAGGCGGCAGGGTGAAGCTGATTCAGTACGGACGATACCTCACGGTCATTCTTTGCATAGGTCAGGGCTTCTTCATGTCCCTGGGTTGGGAGAATCCGGCCAGCGTGTTCGGGGGTGGTTCCTTCCCTGGGAA
>VHDG01000592.1 GCA_016871475.1 Verrucomicrobiota bacterium | reverse complement strand
AAAAATGCGGCTCGGGCTGCACCACCACACGCCCGAGATGAACAACAAGGCACGCGAGTTTGATTCCAACTTCCGACACACCAGGCCGGGCCATGTCGATTTCTGTTTCGACGTTCATTGGGTCTATCGAGGGGGACTGCCACCGATGGAGGCTCTTAAAGACTACGGCAACAGGGTCGTCTCGTGGCATCCTCGTCAAAGCCGCGAGAAAATCTGGTGGGAAGACCTCGACACCGGGGACATCGATTACTCGGGCATCGCACGATTCGTGAAGGAGCATTCCCTTCCCCGGCTCTACACAGTCGAGCTCGCCCTGGAGAAGGAGACAAAGATTACTCGCGCCGTGGTGGAGAATCACCGGCGCAGCCGGGAGTTCCTCCGCAAGGTCATGGGTGTGTAAATCACATGCCTGCGCGACCTCTCAACTCTCTGCGCTTCGACAACACCTACGCGCAGCTCCCGGAAACCTGCTACCAGCTCGTCTTTCCCACGCCACTCAGGGATCCGAAGCTTGCCGCTTTCAGCCCCGAAGCGGCCCGGCTCATCGATCTGGATCCCGCAGCGGCCTCCGATCCCGCATTTGTCAGAATGCTCTCCGGACTCGAGCCCCTGCCCGGTGCGTGGCCACTCGCTCAAGTCTATGCCGGCCATCAGTTCGGCAACTTCGTGCCGAAGCTTGGGGACGGAAGAGCCATTCTGCTGGGCGAAGCAGTCTCGGAAACGCCGCATATCTGGAATCGACGACGCGAGTTCGGAGGTCGGAAATGGGATCTCCATCTGAAAGGCGCAGGCCCGACGGCTTATTCACGTCAGTTCGACGGCCGGGCTGTGCTGAGATCGTGTCTCCGGGAATTCCTGGTGTCCGAGGCGATGGAAGCCCTCGGAATTCCGACCTCGCGAGCGCTGGCTGTCATCAGCAGCTCGGAACCGGTTTTTCGGGAGACACCCGAGCCCGGATCCATGTTGCTCCGACTTGCTCCGTGTCACATCCGGATCGGCACCTTTGAATACTTCTACTTTCAGAAGATGTATCCCGAGTTGCAGGAGCTCGCGGACTTCACCCTGCATCAATACTTTCCGGAGCAGGCACAAGCAGAGTTTCCCTACGCAGCGATGCTCAAGGAGATCATTCTCCGAACAGCAGACCTCATCGCGTGCTGGCAGGCCTACGGGTTTGTGCACGGGGTCATGAACACGGACAACTGTTCGGTGCTCGGCCTTACCCTCGACTACGGGCCGTTCGGGTTTATGGAAACATTCGAGCCCCACAAGGTGTTCAACCATTCCGATCCATCCGGGGTTTATGCTTTCAGCCGTCAGCCCGAGGTGGGGTTCTTCAATCTCCAGTGCCTCACCCGCGCCCTGTCACCTCTGCTTACCCGCGAACAGGCCGAGGCGGCCTTGTCCGATTACGAGCCCGCACTCGCCCGATCCTACCTGGGATTGATGGCGGACAAGCTCGGGCTGTTCCAACGCCGGGAGGAGGACGAGTCGCTGGTCAGCGACCTGCTCGAAGCCCTCCAAGGACATGATTATACGCTCTTCATGCGCAGGCTCGCTGATCCTGCAACAATGGATGCACCCAGCATGCCCCTGAAAAGCTGGATGGACCGTTACCAGGCGCGGTTGAAACATGAAGCAGCCTCACCCCTGGACCGGAAACGTCACATGGATGCCTGCAACCCCGCGGTCATCCTCAGAACACATCTCGCGCAGGCAGCCATCGATGCCGCGACGGCTGGCAACTATGGAGAAATTGAGAAACTGCGACAACGACTCACCTGTCCTTTTGACTCACGCGACACGGACGGGATCACGATGGGGCCACAACCTCCAGGCTCTGAGGAGGTCGCTTTGAGTTGTTCCTCGTGATTCATTGAACGTGAGCGACGTGAGCTATCGAGGTCGTCTGGCCCCATCCCCGACGGGTCTGTTGCATCTTGGCCATGCCCGCACGTTTTGGATGGCCCAACAGCGAGCTCGGGAGCATCAAGGCTGTTTGATCCTACGCAGTGAGGATCTGGATGCGAGCCGTGTTCGACCGGAGTTCAGGGAGGCCATGCTGGAGGATCTGCGTTGGTTTGGTCTTCGATGGGAGGAGGGACCGGACTGCGGCGGCCCTGTGGGGCCCTACGAACAAAGCGCACGACAGGCATTCTACGAGCAGACATTCCATCGACTGTTGGAAACAGGTCTCGTTTATGCCTGCCAGTGCACAAGAAAAGACATTCGGACATCGATCGCTGCACCTCACGGCCCTGACGAAGACCCCATTTACCCCGGGCACTGTCGTCCCAGGGATTGTACTCCCATCACTGCGGTTCGTGCCGGGATGAACTATCGCTTTCGAGTGCCACCGGGAGAAGTTGTGGAGTTTGTTGACGGACGGCTCGGGACACAACGGTTTGAGGCTGGGCGGGATTTTGGGGATTTCATCGTGTGGAGAGCCGATGGCACACCTGCGTATCAACTGGCGGTGGTGGCGGACGACCATGCCATGAGAATCACGGAGGTCGTTCGAGGTGAGGACCTGTTGTTATCCACGGCGAGACAGCTGCTGCTGTATCGCGTCCTGGGTTATGCATCTCCAAAGTTTTTTCATTGTCCATTGATGACCGACGAGACAGGTCGTCGTCTCGCCAAGCGAACCGACGCACTGAGTCTGCGAGCTCTTCGGGAGCAAGGTCGGACTCCGGAGTCACTCCTGCGCAAGATGAGCCACGATCATCCGTCCTCCAGCTCTTCGTCCTGAAATCGAATCAACACTGGGACTCCTCCCACATGTGTACGCACATTGCCCCCTCTCCTCGTAATCGTAATCGTAATCGTAATCGACTGTCGCTCCTCGATGCCAAGCACGTGTCGTGCAGTGGGTAACTCGAGTGGGGTGCTAAAGACCTGTTCCTCCATTGCCTCAAAGAGTCCTCGGGCAATATTCCTGTCCCTAATTTTCCTGTCCTAAATCAAGCCGAACCCGATTCGACAGGAACATTTGGGACAGGAAGATGGGTCAGACGAATGAAGACTGGATTTGCAATGATGACCGATGCCCAACCAGGTCTTGAGGATAACCCCACCCCTACCCACCCAAAGAAGTTTCCCTCAGATTCGGGACTCCGCAGATGAAACTTCCAGAAGTTGTTCCTCTCAGTCTCTATCTGTGGAGTCCTGAATCTGTGGGAAATAGTCTCAGCTGAGAACGTTCCGGGTAATCATTGTTCTTCAACACCATTCGTCTGACCCTCATTCGTTTGATTTCCGTCCCCTGAAGTTTCCAAAAGACCGAACACA
>VHDG01000591.1 GCA_016871475.1 Verrucomicrobiota bacterium | reverse complement strand
CGGCTTCTTGGATTTCTCAGATTTCATAGAGGAAAAGGAGCCGGAGCCCCAAGGGAACCTGTCATTCCCGAGAATCTTACTGACGCTGTTCGCTCCGACGCAACGGAAAACTCCCGGCCGGACCCGTGAATTGCTCTCATCGCAAAACGGCATCGGTCGCATTTAGCTCTTGGAGTGAATAGGTCCCCGGTTAATCTCGCCCCCAAGTTGAGCGCCGACCTGAAACCACAGCCTGACTGGAAGGACCGTTACGATCGTCTGAAAGTTCTGTTCGAAGTCAGCAACGTCATCCGCAGCACTCTCGACCCCCAGGAGGCCATGCTCCTCGTCGTCAAGGAAGCCGTCAGAATTACCAGAGCTTCCAGCGGGTCAGTCGTCCTGATCAACTCCGCCGAAAACGTCCTCGATATCCAGGCTTCCTGGGGCCTCCCGGAAGACTCCCAGTCCATGAAGCTGAAAGTCGGCGAAGGCATCACAGGCTGGGTCGCCGAGTACGGTCAACCGGCACGGGTCGATGACGTCACGATCGACTCGCGCTACGTTCAGGCCCGGGAGAACGTCCGGTCCGAGCTCGCGGTCCCTCTGAAATCGGATGGGACCATCAAAGGCGTGCTCAACGTGGACTCCGATCGCGAGAAGGCCTTTTCGGAGTCGGATCAGGAGCTGCTCACCGGCCTTGCCGATCAGGCCACCCAGGTCATCGAGAACACCTGGACCTATGCACAACTCGGCCTCAAGGCTCGGCTGTTCGAAGCCCTGGTCAAGGTGAGCCAGGCCGTCAGCAACGCGCTCATTGTCGATGACGCCCTCCGGGTCATCACCGGCCAGGCGGCGCAACTCATGGAAGCCCAGCTGTGCTCGCTTCTGCTGTTGGATGAAACCGGGGAGTGGCTCGACGTCCGTGCGTGCCACGGCGGCACACAGGTCTATCGGCAAAAGCCCCGCCTGAGCGTGAATGAAAGTCTGGCGGGCGTGGTGTTGCGACGCGGCAAGCCCGCACAGATCGAGAACGTCCAAACCTCCAGCAAGTACCAACAAGCCTCCGTTGCACGACAGGAGGGCCTGGTATCCCTGCTCTCAGTCCCCCTCATGGGTTCCGACACGGCCATCGGTGTGTTGAACGTGTACAAGAAAACCCAGCACAGATACTCAAACGAGGAGATCCGAATCCTCCAGGCTCTTGCGGAGCTCTCGACCCTGGCCATCAGCAAGGCGCGGCTCTATGAACGGCTTCTCGGCGTGGAGGAGGCCCTGCGCCAAAATGAAAAGCTTTCAGCCCTCGGACTTCTCGCAGCTGAAGTCGCCCACGAGATCAGAAACCCTCTGACCGTGATGAAGATGTTGTACCACTCCCTGGACTTGAGATTCCCGGACTCTGACCCCCGACAAAGGGATGCCCACATCATAGGCGAGAAGATGGACCTGCTGAACAGGATAGTGGAGCGGATCCTGGCCTTCGCACGAAAAAGTGAGCCCAGATTCCAGCAGATTGAACTGAACCGTGTTTTGGAGGATCTCAACCTCCTGATTCGACACAAGCTCGCGCAGCAAGGAATCGAAGGCAGGCTTTACCTCGACCCATCCCAGCCCATCATCCTGGCTGACGCCACCCAGCTGGAGCAGGTGTTCTTGAATCTGGCGCTGAACGCGGTTCAGTCCATGGGTTCGGGGGGCCTGCTCACCATTCGCACCCTCGCAGCCGACCCGGATGTGATTGTGGAGATCATCGACACCGGTGAGGGCATGACGGCCGAGGAGGGACACCAGGCTTTCAGTTCCATTCTGCAATCGACGAAGCCAGGCGGGGTTGGGCTTGGCATTGCTGTCGTTCGCAGGGTGCTTGAGGCGCACCACGCTCGATTTCAATGGACCTCCACCCCCGGGAAAGGCACCGCGGTGAGAATCTGCTTCTCGGCAATACATCCCGAGAACCGGTTGAAAACATGAGCCGGTCCATGTGCCGCAGGCTGGACGGCGGGATGCTCGCCTATTAGAAACCGGGCGTGCATCCGACCGAAACCCAACTGTCCTCCGGCCACCCGCGCGGAATGTTTACGCTCTTCTTCACCGAAATGTGGGAGCGGATGAGTTACTACGGCATGAGAGCTCTGCTCGTGCTGTTCATGGTGGATCAGGTTGAAAAAGGAGGCATGGGGCTCACAGATGAGACCGCCACTGCCATCTACGGTCTCTACACCGCAGGCGCCTACCTCTCGACCCTGCCGGGGGGATGGATCGCAGACCGCCTCCTCGGGGCGCAAAGAGCCGTGTGGATCGGTGGCATCATCATCGCGCTCGGTCACTTCACCCTCGCCGTCCCGACCCCTCTCGCGTTCTTCATGGGCTTGATCCTTGTGGTGCTGGGCACGGGCCTGCTCAAACCAAACATCAGCACCATGGTGGGTTCCCTGTATCCCGAAGGCGGGGCCAGACGTGACGCAGGATTCACCCTGTTCTATATGGGGATCAACCTGGGCGGAGCGCTGGGTCCGATCGTCTGCGGCTTTCTGGGGGAACGACTGAACTGGCACTACGGTTTTGCTGCGGCGGGTGTCGGCATGCTCGCCGGGCTGGCTCAATTCCATTTCAGCCGCGGATTCCTGGGAACCGCCGGCGCCACCCCGACACACCCCAGCCCCTCCCCCTCGCGAGACTGGAGATGGATCTGGTTCTGCCTCGCTCTGCTCGGCATCGCGATCGCTTTGATCTGGACCCGGGTCATCAATGTGACCCCGGTCTGGCTGGCACAGCAATCCGCCCTGATCATTGCGGCGGCCGCGGTCGGTTTTTTTGTCTGGGCCTTCTTTTTCGCCGGATTGAATCGCGAGGAAAAGAAACGAATGGGAGTGATCGTGGTTCTGTTTCTCGCATCGGCCCTCTTCTGGTCGGGTTTCGAACAGGCAGGCTCGTCCATGAACCTCTTCGCGGAACGTTTCACACAACGCACCGTCGCAGAAGGCACCCTGGGCCTGTCGAAACCGTTCGAAGTTCCAGCCAGCGCTTTCCAATCTCTCAACTCCATTTTCATCATCGCCCTGGCACCCCTCACCGCCCTGATGTGGATCCGGCTGTCCCTTCGCAACATTCGCCCCTCCGTCGCGGTCAAGTGTGCATGGGCAATGCTCCTGCTCGGTGCAGGTTTTGTGGTCCTGGCATTCGGATCCAAAATCGCAGTGGCCACAGGACCGGTCGGCTCCACCTGGCTGATCACCACCTACCTGCTCCACACAATCGGCGAGCTGTTCCTCAGCCCGGTCGGCCTCAGCTCCGTGACCAAGCTCGCTCCCGCCAGGC
>VHDG01000590.1 GCA_016871475.1 Verrucomicrobiota bacterium | reverse complement strand
GGAGATTGAGATGACATACGTCCGCTCCCATGTCGCCAGGGCGGCAGAGCCCTACCTGGGCATTCATGTTTGCCCCGTCCATATAGACCTGGCCGCCGTGGCTGTGAATGATCCGGCAGATCTCGCGAATCGTATCCTCGAAGACGCCGTGGGTGGATGGATAGGTGACCATGAGGGCCGCGAGGTTCTTGGAATGCTGGCGCGCTTTTGATTCAAGGTCGGCCAGGTCGATGTTTCCAAGCGCATCGCAGGCCACGGCGGCGACCTGCATGCCCGCCATCACGGCGCTGGCTGGATTGGTGCCATGCGCGCTGGTTGGGATGAGGCAGATGGAGCGGTGTCCGTCGCCTCTTCGTTCATGGTAGCGTCGGATCACCAGCAACCCTGCGTACTCCCCCTGGGAACCGGCGTTCGGTTGCAACGAGGTGGCCGCGAATCCTGTGATGTTGGAGAGCCATTGCTCCAGGGAGCGGAAGAGTTCCTGATAGCCTTCGGTCTGGGACGCAGGAGCAAATGGATGAATTCCTCCAATCTCACCCCAGGTCACTGGATACATCTCCGCAGCCGCGTTCAGCTTCATGGTGCAGGAGCCGAGCGGGATCATCGAGTGGGTCAACGAAAGATCTCGCGATTCCAGACGGCGGATGTATCGGAGCATCTCCGTCTCGGAATGATACGAGTTGAAGACGGGATGTGTGAGGAACGGAGTGGTGCGGAGGAGCGCAGGGTTCAGCCCGAAGCCTTCACCTGCCAGCAGATCCTCGACCTTGAATGGGAGCTGTCGGGTCCCAGCCACAATTTGGAGAAGTGTTTCGATGTCCTTGGCGGAGGTTGCCTCGTCCAACGATATCCCCAGGCTTCCGGCATCGATCACCCGCAGGTTGATTCCGGCCTCCGCCGCCCGTTGGAGGATCTGAGCCGTGGGCACGGCAGGTCTGATGCGGAGGGTATCGAAGAAAGTTTCGTTGGTGACGTCGCATCCGAGCCGGCTGAGCCCTCTCGCCAGAGCCAGGGTCATTGAGCGAACCCGCTGGGCGATGCGACGCAGCCCGTCGGGTCCGTGGTAGGCGGCGTACATGGAGGCCATCACGGCGAGCAGCACCTGGGCGGTGCAGATATTGCTGGTGGCGCGCTCTCTCCGAATGTGCTGCTCCCGGGTTTGGAGCGTGAGCCTGAGTGCAGGCTTTCCACGGGAGTCCTTGGAGACTCCGACAAGCCTGCCGGGCAGGTTGCGCTTGTAGGCATCCCGGGTCGCGAGAAACCCTGCATGCGGTCCGCCGAACCCGAGCGGCACGCCGAAGCGTTGAGCGCTTCCCGCCACCGCATCGGCGCCAAACTCACCCGGGGGACGCAGGATGGCGAGGCTGAGCAGATCGGCGGCGACGACTATCTTGATGCCACGTTCGCGCGCCTGCCGACAAAAGTCCTCGTAGTTGTGAAGGGTGCCATCGGTGGCGGGATACTGGACGATGGCTGCGAACACCGGATGTTCGAACGCCCCGGTGACGTTCTTCCGGGTGTGAACAGGGATGCCGAGGGCTTCCGCTCTCGCGCTGACGACGGCGATGGTTTGGGGGTGCAGGGTGTCGGACAGAAAGACTCCCGGCCGGCTGGAATCCGTGCTGATCGCCTGGCACATCACCATTGCCTCAGCCACCGCGGTGCCTTCATCCAGCAGGCTTGCATTGGCGATCTCCATTCCCGTGAGGTCGCAAACCATGGTTTGGAAATTGAGCAGGGCTTCCAGTCTGCCCTGCGCGATCTCAGCCTGATAGGGGGTGTACTGGGTGTACCAACCCGGGTTCTCGAGAATGTTTCTCTGGATCACTGCGGGAGTGATGCACGAGTGGTAACCCATCCCGATAAAGGATCGGGCCGGCTTGTTGAGCAGCGACAGGTTTCTCAGCTCAGCCAGGGTCGCGTGTTCACCCTGCGCCGGCGGGAGGCACAGGGGGGATTGAATCCGGATATCGGATGGAATCGTGTCCCGGATCAGCTCGTCCATCGACTCGCATCCACAGGCGGCGAGCATGGACTGTAGTTCTGATGCGCAGGGTCCGATGTGTCGCGATTCAAACACGTCAGTCCAGGCAAATGAGGCGTCAGTGGAGGCTGTTGGAATGCGGAGTGCGGGAGCTTCGTTCATGTTTCGAAAATGTCCGACGGAATGGTTGTCGGAGCTGCAAAATGGTCGGGAGCGCAACCGTCTGCAAGAAGGGAGTTCGGGAATTCGCTCACATCATCCGATACTTTGTTTTGGCTAATTAACACAAACCCGGCAGACTGCCCGGTAATTGACCTGATATGACCTGGAAACAACTTTGCTGCATCCTTGTTTTTGGGGCCTGCGTGGTCGTGGCTCAGGCCCGGGTGGTGATCAACGAGGTGCTTTACAATGCGCCCGGAGACTACGACTCGCTGCAGTTCGTGGAGGTCGCGAACCAGGGCAGGGAGCCGGTGGAATTGGGCGGGTGGTTTTTCTCCAAAGGGATTCGGCATGTTTTTCCGCCCGGCTCGGTGCTGAAGCCCGGCGGGTTCATCGTCTTGGCCTCCGACGCCGTGCTGTTCCAGGAGGTTTACGGCTCGCTTCCCACCGCTGTGTTCAAGGGACTCATCCGCAAGGAAGGCGAGGAACTGGAGATCTCCGACGCGTCAGGCCGTCCGATGGACCGCGTGGTTTTCAGCGATCGACATCCCTGGCCTGTGGCAGCAGACGGTTTTTCGGCAAGCCTGGAGCGGATCAGTCCCGACACACCCGGCGATCTTCGTGACAACTGGGAAGCCTCCTCCCTCTCCGCTCAACCCGGGCGCCCCGGAGGCACGCCTGGAGCCACGAATGGGGTCTTCTCCACAAACCTGCCGCCACGATTGTCCCTGCTGACATTGCTCCCATCGACCTCGAAGCCGGGAGCCCAGCTGCCGATTGAATGTGAAGTCAGCGACCGGGATGGCATTGACTCGGTGACGTTAGTGCACAGTCGCGCCCGGAGCGGCAGCGCAGGTGAGGAAGAACGGACACCGATGGTTCAGGGTGCGCCGGGAGTTTTTCAGGCGAGGCTCCTGATCGGCAAGGAGACTGGGGCGATCCACCGTGTTTACTTTGAAGCCCGCGACAGGCTGGGTGCGGTTCGTCGCTTGCCCGGAGCCTCAGAACCTCGTCCCGCATTTTCAATCTGGGCATCCGAGGATACCCCTTCGCTGACTGTTCCCATCATCCATCTGATTCAGACCAGCAAGCCGGAGATGGAGCGCCTTCAAAAGTCGAGAGTGCAGGGTGGGGGACCCGGGGCTTTCGCCGGCCGGCGCGGT
>VHDG01000589.1 GCA_016871475.1 Verrucomicrobiota bacterium | reverse complement strand
AATTTATAGGCGGAAACTTATGCACAGACGGTTCATGGAGCCCGGAGATTCAGCCATCCCTGGCGACGTGCGAGTTCCATAGTCTCAGAGATTCTGTTTGGACTGCGAGCGGAGCTGCGACTGGATGAAGACATGCCAAACCGGATCCGGATGCCAGATCGCATGGAGATCCAATAGAGCTTCATGCTCCGGAGTGCCTTCCACCATGACTCGATACAGGAAGAGAAAGGCTGAAACCCGCAAGTTGGCTGCACAGTGAATGAACATGGGGCGATCTCCTGTCGCTTGCAGCACTCCGCAGAATTTCTGAAAGTCATTCGTCGTCGGTCGGCCAAAGTCCACCGGCATGTGGAAGTAGCTCATGCCGAGCTTCGTGACAATGCTGCCTTCATCCTCGATGGCAAAGTCCGAGGTGGGCAACGCAAGGTTGATGACCCCATCAAACCCGGCATCCCGGATCGCCTGGAACTGATGGCGCATGGGCTGGCCCGCGGTGCCGAATCGATCACCTACAGGTCTGTAACTGCGGATGGAAGACAAGCTGTGGCCGATGTCGTCGGTTGGAGGAGTGCTTATTCTGATATCGGCGACGGGTGTTCCACCGATGATGTGTTGCTGAAGGATACGTTCCAGATTCTCAGCATGACAGGAGTGGTACCAAACCCGGTCTGGGTAAACGACGGCCACCGGACCTTGGGCACAGATCTGGAGGCAATTGGCTTTCGTGCGATACACAGGGCCAACCGGCGAAGCGAGCCCCAGCTCCTTCAATCGCCATTTCAAATATTCCCATGCCTCCAGGCTGACTTCGGCTGCACAACATTTCGGCTTTGTGGGACCCGCACACAAAAGGATGTGCCGTTGAATGGATCGGATCCCCATTTCCTCTGCAGCTTTGATGGCGTCCTGGCTCATAGGAGTCTCCGGCCTCAACCCATTTCACCCGCAAGCCATGTCGCGAAGCATCGAGTAGGTGAATATCCCGCTCGAGTGCCCATCCCCCCAGACGGGTTGGAGCCCATAGCCACCCACCGAACTCAACTGTTTGAGTCTGAAGGACTCAGGCCGCAGAGGCTGGGAGGGGGCCTTGTGGAGGTGGCCCATCACATCGGTCTCCCCCTTGCAAGCTGCGCATGGGCAGGCGTTTCGCAGGTTCTCCAGGGAGACCACGGTTTCCCCCCCGCCTTCCCAGGCGATGGCCAGGTGTTCCCCAATCTGTTGAATGTCCGAGGGACGCATCGCCGGGGAACCTATCCACCCCCTGCCGCTGGATGCAAGTCGGGGAACCCGTAAGAAAAATGCAAGTCGACTGAAAGTATGAGTGGTTTTGGAGCGTATCGTCTGATATAAAATCCAATTGCATGATTCCAAAGTCGTTATTTCAGCTCGCCTTGAGCCTGACCCTTTTCAGTTTGCCCCTGTCCAGCTTTGCTGTGGGCTGGGTCGCGAGGCACGCACTGAGCTCAGCTGAGTATCAGGATGAATTTGATAAATGGACCGGCCAGGGGCTCCGGCTTCGCTGTGTATCTGGTTATTTGAACGGGGCTGCGACGGAGTTCGCTGCGATGTGGGATGACCTCGGTGGACCGAGCCAGTCGGCGATTCATGATGCCACGGCGGCCCAAGTGGCATCCACCGACACCACCCTTGGGCAGAGCAATTTCAACCCCGTATGGATCAGCGTCTATCCTGTGGGTGGGAGCCTGAGATACGCAGTGATCTGGGAACACGGTGCAGCCGTCCGGGTGATCCGCACTGGACGGACCCACGCCCAGCTTCAGGCGGACAAGGCACAATATGAGGGCACGGGACACTACCTTTACCACATCAGTTCCACGACGCTTGGCGGAACCGATTACTATGCCGCGATCTGGCAGAAGTCAGTTGTTCAGCCCCAGCAGATCTGGGGAGCGCGGATGAATGCGCAGGAGTACCAGACCTTGTTCAACTCCGCAGGGGCTGCAGGTTACAGCCTGGTGAATGTCTTCGGCTGCACTGTGGGTGCTGAAGAGAACTACACTGCGATCTGGCGGAAAATTCCGAGCGACTACTGGTGGTCTTACTCCTCCCTGAGCAGCGCGAACTATCAAAGCGAAACCGAGAACGCCTATTACCAAGGGTATCGAACCGGCTTTGTGTCTGCGTATTCGGTCAATGGCCCCCCCCAGTTCAACGCCATCTGGAGACGCAACGGTGGCTGGTCCGCACCAGATCTCGCGATCGTCAATAAAGGCATCACCGACTACATGAAGGACACGGACACTCCCGGAGCATCACTCGCCATCATGCGCAATGGCCGGCTGGTGTATGCCAGGGGTTTCGGTTTCGCTGATCAGGAAGATAACCGCTGGGCGGGCCCGCTGAACCGCTTCCGCGTTGCAAGCATCTCCAAGCCAGTCACCGCAACGGCCATTCTTAAGCTCATCGAAGCAGGCAAGTTCAAGCTCACGGACAAGGTATTTGGAGCCGGCGCACTGCTCGGAACCCAGTATGGCAACGGCAACTATTCAACCCGCGAGAAGGCCATCACCGTTCAACATCTCCTGAGTCACACCACCGGATGGACATCCGAATCACCGCTTTGGGACAACGACTACGGCGTTGACCACGACCGCATCATGGATTGGACGCTTGATTCACACAGCCCGAGTTTCGATCCCGGCACGAGGTATGATTACATGAACCTCGACTATCACACGTTGGGACGGATCATTGAGGAGTTTAGCGGCAAGAGCTACGAGGCATACGTCAAGGAAGCGGTGCTGGCTCCCTGCGGCGTGACTCAGATGGAACTCGGCAACCAGACCAAGGCCGCACGCAAATCTCGCGAGGTCGTCTACTACGCGCCGGATGGCAGGGATCCCTATGTCGACATCCATCCGAGGCGCATGGATGCGAATGGCGGTTGGATCGCTACATCGATCGATCTTCTCCAATTCCTGCGTCGAATTGACAATGAAGCCTTCCCGACTGACATCCTGACCCTCTCCAACCGGCTGGCGATGCGGAACTATGCGATCACCATGGGCAATGGATATGGCCTGGGATTCTTCGATGCGGGGAGTGGCCACGAAGGACACAACGGTTGCATGACAGGAACCTCGAGCTACATGGTGGATCGCAACAACGGCACTGCCTACGCCGTGTTGGCCAACAAGCGCACGGGATGTTCCAGCGGATGGAATACCACCGTGGACAAGATTCTGGATAAACTGGAGAGCGACAACCGGTGGCCGAGTTACGATCTGTTTCCGGTGCCGAGTCAGAACTATGCTCTTTGGGTAAAAGAAATCTTCGCGATCGATCTGGGCTCACTGA
>VHDG01000588.1 GCA_016871475.1 Verrucomicrobiota bacterium | reverse complement strand
ATCATCTATCGGGAACAAACAGAGTGGGTAATCAGGGATCGTCTCCCTACCATCGCTATCTCTTCTGAGCGATCCGGCGAAGAAGGCTTTCCACCTTACTCTTCCGACTTTTCCCTTACACTCTCATCACCGCAGTCCTTTCCCGTATACGTAGAAGCCACCACCAGACTTGGTACAGCCATCGGCGGTGCAGACTACATACACCAGCACTCCATACTCACGATTCCTGCGGGACAGGTGAAGGCGACATTTTCGGTCCCGATCATCGATGATGATGAAGTAGAGTCTTCGGAGGTATTCTATGCCAACCTCATCGCAAGTGATGAAGCGGCTATCTTCTCCCCTAGCGCAGCCGGTTACATACGGGATAACGATGGTCCATCAGCACTGCGGATCCACTCGTTGAGTTTCTCGGGCGGTCGGGTCCGATTTAAGTTCAACACGGTTCTTGGCTCCTATTACTTGGTGGAATCTTCAACCTCAATTGACTCCGGCCCGTGGTCGAGAGTCACCCAGGAAAGAGAAGCGAGACAGCTTCTGACGGAATTTGTGGAATCCGCTCCATCACAAGATGCATTGCCACGATATTTCCGAGTGAGAAGAACTCGATAGTGTCAGAACTCCTCCGTGCGATAAGCAATCATTCTAGGCGATGAACGCCTTGCTCGAGGAAGGGTCTCCGAAAGAGATGAAACCTGGGTTTCGTAGACTCGCCTTGCCATACAGGAAAGGGGAGCCGTCCAGGTTTACCACCGTTCCGCCCGCAGCTTCCAATACGCACTGAGCCGCTGCCGTGTCCCATTCCGATGTCGGTAGATCCCGCAGATAGACATCAGCGCAACCCTCCGCCACCAGACAGAATTTCAAAGAGCTGCCCATCGAACAGGTGGCGGCATGAGGGAAACGCCGAAGCAATGCATCGACCCCGGGGCCGGCATGATCCCGGCTTGCCACGATCGTCAGTTCAGAGAGGTTGGCTGCCCGGGTTCGGATCCGTTCAACTTCTCCGTTTGTTCCAAGCCTTCGAAACGCCCCCTCTCCCGCCTTGGCCCAATAACTTCGATCGATTGCCGGTGCGTGCACAACCCCGATGACGGGGCGCTTATCCCGGATCAACGCGATGTTCACCGTGAACTCCCCGGTCTGCTTCAGAAACTCCTTCGTGCCGTCCAGCGGGTCCACCATCCAGTGGTCTCCTGTTCCCGAGTGGGCAAGGAGTTCCCCGGGGCTGGATTCCTCCGAGATCACCGGGATGCCAGGGGTGAGGTCACGGAGGGAAGCCACAATATGACGATGCGCTGCAAGATCGGCCGTGGTGAGCGGGCTCTGGTCAGCTTTCAGGCTCACCTGGGCCACACCATAGTGCTCCAGGATCCGGGAACCCGCTTCGCGAGCGACGGTCAACAGGTCATCCAGCATTCGGCGGAAGAAGCTTCGGCAACACGGTGTTCAGGGCAAAGTCGATGTCCTCCGGAAAATCGATCTCCGTCCACGGGATGCCCGTCACGTCCTCGTGCATGAACACACCCGACTTGACCATGGCGCGCAGTGCATCGTCGTAGGAATCCATCCGACCTGCTCCCGTCTGACGCGCGCGCGTTTCTTTTGCAAGGATGGGGATGTCCTGAGCGTCGAGTTTGAAGAAGCCGATGGATTCGCCGATTTCATCCGAATCACCTCGCCAGCGCTTAACAAAATCCACAGGACGCCCGTTCAGGATCGGTACCAATACCGGGTCGTCATCGGCACACGAATACCCGCGATCGATCAAGAGCACTGAGGGGTGTTTCGAATCAATCAGCCGGCGCAGCATTCGGGTGTCGTAGAGCACATCGCCATCCAGGAGGAGGACGAAGGGATGGATGGACTCGAGCTTGGGAATCGACACCGCCATGCTCAGGATGCTGCCTTCCTGAAAGTCGGGGTTGAATATTTCCTCGCAGGGAATTCCGTGTCGGCGGGTGATGAGGCTCATCTCCTCCACCAGCTGCTCACGCAGATGCCCTGTGATCACGAAGATCTTGGAGACGCCGGATTCGCGCAGGCGGATGGCATGCCACTCCAGGAGGCTTTTGCCACCGAAAGGGAGGAGCATCTTGTGCCTGCCTTTCGAGATGGCACCCAAACGTGACGCCCGGCCCGCGGCGTAGATGAAAGCGTTCATCTATCGAATCTCTGGAAGGATGCGTTGCAGCAGTTCGCTGATGGCAACACGTTCCTGCTTCATGGAATCCCGATGTCGCAGAGTGACGGTGTCCTTCAGCTCAGGCGGCTCTCCCAGGGTGCCGAAGTCCACGGTCACACCGAATGGCGTGCCCGCTTCGTCCTGGCGACGATAGCGACGTCCGATGGCTCCGGAATCATCGTAGAACACAGGCATCAAGGCTTTGAGCATGTCCTTGATCTCGACGGCCTTGTTCACCAGCTCGGGCTTGTTCTTGAGCAATGGGAACACGCCGACCTTGATGGGTGCGATGCGTGGATGGAAGCGCATGACGGTGCGGACTTCCTTCTTACCCTTCTCGTCTGCAACTTCCTCTTCAGCGAACGCATTGCAGATGAGCGCAAGGATGAGCCGGTCCGCGCCCGCGGAAGGCTCGATCACATGAGGCACAAAGGCTCCCCGTGCGATCTTCTCGAAGAACGCTTTGGAATCTGCCTCGGCCTGGGTCTTGGCTTCTGCTGCGGACAATCCCTTCTTCAGCAGGGCCTGCTCGCGCTGGGCTGACGAGCGGCTGACGAGCGAATTGCGTTGTGATTCATCGAGCTTGGCCCAGGCGGTCTTTAGCTCCTCTTCGAAGACCTCGGTTGATTTGCCGGAGTGCTTTTGATGCTGGGACAGGTCGAAGTCGCCACGCGCGGCGATGCCCTCGAGTTCCTGGGTTCCGAAGGGAAACTTGAAAAGGATATCGACCGTGGCACGGGCGTAGTGAGCAAGCTCCTCGGGTTTCTGCCAGTACTCTTCCAGCGTGGTGCGGGGCAGGCCGATGCTCTCATAGAACCGGACGCGTTGTTCCACCCAATACTTGTGCCAGACTTCCCAGCCCCAGTTGGTCTCGGGTTCCTTTTGCCAGGCACCATCCTCCACCTTCGCCACACTGCCAGTCATGGCTTCAATCGCTTCATCCGGCCGGATGAAGAACTCGAGCTCCATTTGCTCGAACTCACGTGAGCGGAAGGTGAAGTTGCGGGGGGTTACCTCGTTTCGGAACGCCTTCCCGATCTGGGCGATGCCGAATGGCACAGACTGACGGGAGGTTTCGAGGACGTTCTTGAACTGGACGAAAATGGCCTGGGCTGTTTCAGGTCGCAGGTAGG
>VHDG01000587.1 GCA_016871475.1 Verrucomicrobiota bacterium | reverse complement strand
TAGCAATGGAAATCTCTCGGTGCGACGGCTGGCCACAACCTCGGATGTCATCGCCATGGCGGCAGGCAGAGGTTCCGTACGAGGCTGGTTGGCTGGCAGTGGACGAAGATTGTTCTCATCCTCCGATGGTCAGACTTGGACGCAGACCACCGAGATGCCTGAAGTGATCACAGCCATCTGGCATAGCACCGTCGATTGGACGCTGGTGGGGTTGAACGGGATGGTGCGTGCCTCGCGGGATGGCATGACATGGAAGGAGGTCATCTATGACAGCAGTCCGATCCAGCCGCGGGCCGATCTCTGGTCTGTGAGCTATGGCAATGGCACATGGCTGATGGGGGGATCCCAGGGCGCATTGGTTGCAGGCCTCACCACCGCCCATACTCGCGGATTCGCCGTTCGATCCACCGAACTCCGAGGCGAGAGTCTGCGCGACGACTTTCATGCTCTGGGTCATGGAGGATCATCCTGGGTTCTGCTGGGAAACATGAAACAGGTCATAAGGGGCGGATCGACTGTCAGTGCTGCATGGCCAGTTCCTGGCTCCATCAGTCATACGGATCCTTTGGGCCGACCCAGGATTGTGCTCTCGATTGCCACCCATCCCAGCGTGTGGATCGCCGTGGGTTTGGATGGATATGTTTCTCAATCCAGCGATGGAGGCAGATCGTTCTCCCAGGTGTTGGATTCGGGCACGAGCGCGAACTTTCATGTGGTGCGCCAGTCGGATGGACTGTTTGTGGCTGCGGGTGAACGTGGTGTGGTGAGGGTGTTTCGTTTGGGGCAAAGCGTCCCGACGTGGGGGAACGTCCGGTTTGGTTTTCCGGTGGATCACGTGACATGGCTTTCCCTTGCTCATGCGCGAGGGCTTTGGATGTTGATCGGCTCAGGTGGAGTGACTGCCGTGTCGACCAACGGCATGGATTGGAATCCGGGCCCGATGTTACCCGAGCCTGTTGAATTGTATTCCCTCCATGGAGATCAGGACTCGTGGGTGGCCGTGGGCGAGCACGGCTCGATCTATGTGCGCAGCGACGTGGGGCCATGGGAACGTGTTGTCTCCCCGACCGGAGCCGACTTGAAGCACGTGACCTTTGCCAATGAGCAGTGGGTCGCGTGCGGCGAGGAGGGAACGCTGTTGGTCGCAGCACATCCACGCCGATGGACCCCTGTGCGAGTGCCGGTTCCGGTGGTCATCACCGCCATGAGGTTTATCCAGGACCATTGGGTGTTGGGCGGCGGTGGAGGCCTGGGGCTGATCCATCGGGGGGCGATTCCGGTCAGCTTCGGGCTGCCTTCGGACGCCACGCTCGGTGTGCGGTGGAGCCAACACACTCCAGGGCGCTTTGTCCTCTTTTGGAAAGCGGCGGGCGCTGAGGATGATTTTCTCGAGAGCAGCGGGTCTCCAGCTTCAGGCCGATGGAGGCCCATCGACCAACAAGCCGAGCGTCAGGGAGCGGAGATGCAGGTGGTTCTGCCGGTTCAGACGGGTGCAGCGGCCTACTACCGTCTGCGACGTTGAGTAATCTGAGCACCAGGGGTCAGAGGCCTCTTGCCTCGATCAGCTGGCGATAGACAGATTCGTACTCCTGGCTGGTTCGATCCCAGCTGAAATCAGCTTTCATCGCGCGGATGCGGTAGAGGTTGAGCAAGTCAGGCGATGCAAAGAGCGCCAGGGCTTTTCGGATGGCTCGGGCGAGCACATGGGGTGAGAGTTCCTGGAACTTGATTCCATCCGCCGCCTGGCGGTCCTCAGAGAGATCCACCACCGAGTCATCCAATCCTCCGGTGACACGAACGATCGGAATGGTGCCATAGCGCAGGCTGTACATCTGGTTCAGCCCGCAGGGTTCGAACCGTGAGGGCATGAGAAAGAAGTCGGCCCCCGCTTCGATCTGGTGGGACAGTCCATGGTCGTAGCCGATCTGGGCGCTCACCTTGCCCGGCCAACGTTGGCTGAGGCTGAGGTAGTGGCGTTCCAATTCGGGGGAACCGGAGCCCAGCAGGACGAACTGCATTTTTGAAGGGAGCATTTCTTCGAGTGCGCCCAGCAGGATGTCCATGCCCTTCTGATCCGCCAGCCTCGTCACGCTTCCGAAAAGGGGGATGGAAGGATCCACCGGCAACCCCATACGAGCCTGGAGCTCCGCTTTGCAGACGGCTTTGCCTTCGAGATCGGACACGGCATAGGGCTCAGGGATGAATGGATTCTTCTCCGTCTGCCATTCCTCGTAATCAACGCCGTTCAAGATGCCCCGGAGGACTTTGGACCGGTGCCTGAGAAGAGGATCCAAACCACAGCCGAACTCCGGAGTCGTGATTTCACGGGCATACCGCGGGCTTACAGTGGTGATGGCGTCACTGGACAGGATCGCGGACTTCAGGCATCCGAGCAGCCCGTTGAACTCGACCCCGTCTGGTGAGAAATCCTGAAGCGGAAGGTTGGTGAGCTTAAAAGCATCCGCGGCGAACAGACCCTGATACGCCAGATTGTGAATGGTGAGTAAAGACGCAGGAGGGCGCATCCAACCTTCGTGCCTGGCTTGGTGATTCATGAAGGCTGGGATCAATCCCGTTTGCCAGTCATGGATGTGAACCACCTGCGGTTGCCAAAGGAGGTAACGGGCCAGATGAACTGCGGCCTTCGAGAGGAGGAAGAACCGCTGCGCATTGTCGGGATAGTCGATGTTGTTTTCGGAGTAGATCCCCCGTCGGTCGAAGTAACCCGGCTGATGGATGAAATAGATGGTCAGGTTGGGTTGCACTTCCAATGTGTGCACATCGGCTTCAACCCAGTCGCTCCCCAACGGAAGCCGCATGAAGTAATCCATGTGGGTGATTCCGGGGAATTTTTCCCTGAGTCCCTTGTAGAGGGGAGTTACGACGCCGACACGATGACCTCGTCGGGCCATGGACTTACCCAGGGCAGCCACCATGTCTGCCAGGCCGCCCGTTTTGGAATACGGATGCACCTCGCTGCTCGCGATCAGGATTCGCAGCGGCGGCAGGGCGGGTGGAACTTTGGAAGGCCGGGTGGGCTTCCTCATGCCGTGATACGATCTGTGCCCAGGTAGCGTCGCAAGGGCTCAGGGATGAGGATGCTCCCATCGGGCTGCTGGTGCGTCTCCACAAGCGCCACGAACAGCCGTGCCAACGCCGTCCCGCTGCCATTCAAAAGATGGGGCATGCTTCTTGTCCCATCGGCTGCCTTCAGCTTCAGGTTCATCCGGCGACATTGGAAATCCTCGCAGTTGGAACAACTCGAGACTTCCAAGAAGCTGTCCTGGCCGGGCGCCCAAACCTCGATGTCATACGTCTT
>VHDG01000586.1 GCA_016871475.1 Verrucomicrobiota bacterium | reverse complement strand
CGGGGTGAAGGTTTACACCATAGGCGTCGGGATCCGTGGCCTGGCACCCATGCCTGTGGTCGATGCCTTCGGAATCCGACGCTATCGACAAGTACGGGTGGATATTGACGAGGAGACTCTGACCAAGATCGCGGAGATGACAGGGGGAAGATACTACCGGGCGGACAGCGCGGAGACTTTGCGGCGCATTTATGCCGAGATTGACCAGCTGGAGAAAACGGAGGTGGAGGTTAAGCGATTTGTGAACATTGAAGAACGCTTCCACTGGGCTCTGATCCCGGCGCTGGTGTTGCTGGGGCTCGAGATCCTTCTGGCGAACACCGTGTGGCGACGCATCCCGTAGGACGGCAGGCTCGACGCAGAGGAATGTGAGGACGCAACGCACATCGCGCACCAGCCTCCTCTCTCTCGCCGGTGGTGGGTGCCGGAAGCGGATGAAGTTTTGTGCTTCTTTTTACGTCAGGAGACTGGCAAGTTGAAACGCGTTTACTGGTCAAACTATGACGACATTCCATCGATTGATGATCCTCAGCATCGCATTGGTGACCTCGGGTTATTCCTCCACATGCGCAGGCGCGGAGCCCATATATCGGCAGGACTTCTCAAAGTCGGAGGAAGGGAAGGTGCCGGACGACATGCTGGTTCTTGATGGGGGATTTGCTGTGCGGAAGGCGGCGGGCGAGACCGCGCTCGAGTTGCCAGGCGCGCCTTTGGAGACCTTTGGAGTGCTCTTCGGTCCGTCCGAAAAAGACGGAATCCGGGTGAGTGCACGCATTCATGCAACAGCGAAAGGGAGAAGATTCCCGGTGATCGGGACCGGCTTGAACGGTGCGGTGCCCTACCGGCTCCAGATCACACCCGCCAAGAAGGCTCTGGAACTGTTCAAGGGCGACGACCTCCTGACCTCGGTGGCTTTCAGCTGGGTGTCCGATTCATGGACCGTCCTTCGGCTCCAGCTAAAGGCCTTGCCCGCGGGCGGATGGAGGCTGGAAGGACGGGCGTGGAAGCAGGGGGATGCGGAGCCTGCAGGCTGGACTGTGTCACACGATCTCAAGGAGGAGCCCGTTCCCGGACGGGCCTCCATTTGGGGAAAGCCGTTTAGCGAGACGCCCATCCGTTTCGACGATCTCGTGGTGGAGAAAGCCCCGTGAGCGGCTCCTCCGCAAGCCTCAGCTCGCAAGCGATCGCGGTGCTCCCTCAGCACGTGGCGGTGATCATGGATGGCAATGGTCGATGGGCCAAGGCCAAGGGCCTGCCAAGGGTGGAAGGGCACCGCCAGGGGGCGGAATCGGTACGGGCGATCGTCAAGACCTCCGGTGAAATCGGGATCAGGTACCTGACACTCTACGCGTTCTCGTTGGAGAACTGGAATCGGCCCAAGGATGAAGTGGATGCCTTGATGAAGTACCTCGCGAGGTATCTCAAAAATGAAGCGGGCGAATTTCAGAGAAGCAACGTGCGGTTGATGGTCATTGGCCAGATTCACCGGCTTCCCGAGACAGTCCAGAGCCAGCTCACCAAGACCATTCAAGCCTTGTCACGGAACACAGGTCTGACCCTGATCCTCGCCCTGAGTTACGGGGGGCGAGCCGAGATTGTCGACGCGGTTCGCAAGGTGGCGACGGACGTGCGTGCCGACCGCATCGAACCGGAAGAGATCACGGAGCAGGTGTTCGCCCAGTATCTTTATGCCCCTGGCGTGCCAGATCCTGATCTCCTCATCAGGACCAGCGGGGAGATGCGGGTCAGCAACTTCCTCCTGTGGCAGATTTCCTACTCTGAGTTCGTCGTCAGCCAAACACTCTGGCCTGACTTTAGAAGAGCCGAGCTCTTTGCGGCGATCGAGACTTACGCCCGAAGGCATCGGCGGTTCGGAGGGGTTTAAGAAAAACGGTCCTCCGCCCGGAGGCAGAGGACCGTGAGATCGGCACGAGACGAGGCTCAGCGGGGGTTGTCCCCGGGCCTTTGACCCTGTCGCTTAGGGAGCACGCAGGCGGTAGAACTGCGCATGACTCGAAGCATCCACAGTGACCGACCACACACCGGCTGACAGAGCTGGAGCCGGGCCAGTGTGGGCCGCCCAGACTCCAACAGGACTGGCGGAGCTCTCAAGGATCCAATTGGCAGGACCAGGCCAGCTGAGCCGAACAGTGTTGGCGGAGCTACGGGTAACCTGCATCGGAACCGGCTGATTGATCGACCCTATGGTCGTAAGCACGGCGACGGTGTTGTTCCCCATGAAAACGTCGATCCCTGGGAAACTGATTTCAGCGGAGGAAGCCACATCCCCTGCCGCCGAAGGCTTCACCTTGGTGACGAAGTTGACGGATTCACCCACTCCGAGGGAGGCGATGTTGATCGTGAATGAATCCCCCGAAACGACGGACGAGGGCGGCCTCGATTCAACAAGCACGCCGGGAGGCAGATGCTGCCTAAGGGTGATGTTCTGGGCCACGGAAGGACCGCTGTTCGAAGCCCGGAGTGTATAGGTCAACGAATCGCCCACGAGCACAGGGTCCGCCGACTCTTCGATCGTCACACCCAGATCAGCCGGACGGATGAGTTGTCCGGAAGTCTCGATGGTGATGGACCATCCCCGACTGAGTTCACCCGGACTTGGCTCGGTGTCGTCCACCACATACAGCGCCCAGCTGCCGTTGGGGTTCACACCCGAAAAGTTCAGGTCGGATTTTGGAATTGGACCGGAAGGAGCCGGAGCAGGGAATCGCTCGTTGTTGGCATAGTTCACGGGCTTATAAACCCCGGACACCAGGCGAGGCTGTCCTACGACAGACGATGGCATGGTCGCCGCAGCCGTGTCATCCAAGGTGATCACGAGGTTGCTGGCAGAGCCACGGCCCACGTCTGAAAGCACGATGCTGGCGGCTCCGTTGGGTGCCACGAGCATGATGTCCACATCTTCCACGGCTGAATGGAAGAGGCCATCGAAGGTCACGGTCACCTTCGTCGGACTGCCGGCTAGGCCGGAGACGTTGATAATCGAAGGATAGGGAGACGCTACGCCGTTATCGTTGATGACGATCAGGTTGGTGTTCGCGAACCTTTGGCTCTGACGTCCGATGCTGATGGTCGTGGCGACATTACCCAGACTGCGGCCGCCGTCAGTCAACGCAAGGGTGAGGGTGATGCTCCCGCCATTTACGCCACTGTTCCGGAACGTGAAGGGACGCGAGACCGTGGATCCTTCCCCGATCATGGGCCCATAGGTCTGTTGGGTCACACCCTCAGGGATCACCCCTCCGGAGGACTGAAGCACAGCCACCAGATTGGTGTTATCCGCGGTTCCGGTATTTCGCAGAACGA
>VHDG01000585.1 GCA_016871475.1 Verrucomicrobiota bacterium | reverse complement strand
TCCTTGGGGGGTTCGCTCTCCACGCGGCACGGGCCGGAGCCCAGGAAGTCGTCGGGGTCGATCAAAGCGAGGACGCCGTCTCTGCGGCCCGCCGTAACGCAGAGGTCAACGGTCTCCAGTCCCGGTGCTCATTCCAGACTGCGAATGTCTTCGATTGGCTCAAGTCAGCCACCACCACCAGGACAGACTCGTCCACGGCTCCGGCACCCAGCTGGGACCTCATCATTCTTGATCCGCCAAGTTTCACCCGAAACAGAGCCTCCGTCCCCGACGCTCTCCGCGGATACAAGGAGATCCATCTCCGGGCCATGAAGCTTCTCCGCCCGGGCGGATCTCTCGCTACGTTCTGTTGCTCGCACCACGTGGATTCCAATCTCTTCATGGATGTGATCCTGTCGGCTGCCTACGATGCCCGGCGCCAGCTCCGTCGCACCGCCCTCTTCAGCCAGTCGCCTGATCACCCCGTTCTGCCGGCGATCCGGGAAACAGAGTACCTGAAGGGATTTGCGTTCGATGTCCTATGAGCCTTCGACTCCAGCGGCTGGAAGTGAAGGACGTGAGGTTTCCGACATCGCGCTCGCTGGATGGATCGGATGCCATGAATCCCGATCCCGACTATTCGGCCGCCTACCTGATCATTGGAACCGACAGTGCTGAAGGCCTGGAAGGTCATGGGCTCGCCTTCACAATAGGCCGTGGAACAGAAGTTGTGGTTGAGGCCATCCGCGCTTTGGCACCGTTGATCCAAGGAGCACGCCTCGACGAGCTCACTGCCGACATGGGAGGTTTCTGGCGGAGAATGACCGGCGACAGCCAGTTGAGATGGATCGGTCCCGAGAAGGGCGCCATCCATCTTGCCACCGCCGCCGTGGTCAACGCGGTCTGGGATCTCTGGGCGAAGACGCAAGGTAAGCCTTTGTGGCGCCTGATATCCGACCTGAGCCCGGAGGAGTTTGTCCGTTGCATCGACTTCCGTTACATCACAGACGCCATCTCTCCAGAGCAGGCCCTTCAGAGGTTGAAGCTCCAGGAACCGGGGAAAGGGGAACGGATTCAGGAACTCTTACGCTCCGGTTATCCCGCCTACACCACATCAGCGGGATGGCTGGGCTACTCGGATGACAAACTACGGCGTCTATGCCGGGAAGCCATCGATGGGGGATGGAACCATCTCAAGATCAAGGTTGGCCGCGATCTGGCTGATGACATCCGGCGCTGCACCATCATCCGTGAGGAAATCGGGTGGGATCGCAAGCTGATGGTCGATGCCAATCAGGTCTGGGATGTCCCACAGGCAATCGAGTGGATGAGACGCCTGTCGGAATTCGATCCCTGGTGGATTGAAGAGCCCACAAGTCCGGATGATATCCTGGGGCACGCGCGGATCGCCAAGGCTCTTGCTCCCATCGGTGTGGCCACGGGCGAGCACTGCGCCAATCGAGTCATGTTCAAGCAGCTGCTGCAGGCCGATGCCATCCGCTTCTGTCAGATTGACGCATGTCGGTTGGGAGGGGTGAACGAGGTTCTGGCGGTTATGCTGATGGCGGATCGGTTCGGGGTTCCCATCTGCCCACACGCAGGTGGCGTTGGGCTCTGCGAGCACGTCCAACACCTGAGCATGGCCGACTACGTTTGCATCAGCGGCTCGATGGAAGGACGGATCATCGAGTATGTGGACCACCTCCACGAACACTTTGTCGATCCTGTGAAGATGCACGGAGGAAGATATCTCCCTCCATCGGCTCCCGGCTACAGCACGGAAATCAAACGCTCCTCTCTCACAAAGTTCGAATTCCAACCTGGCGCAGCTCCGGTCATAGGCTGATCCACGGAGCCTTGAGGAAGGCGGCCTTCTCTCAGGAAGACTTTTTTGCAGGTGAGAGCCCTGACCAGAATTCTTCCATGGTTTTGGCAAGGGGAAGTGGGACGCCGACCTTTGCGAGCACTGTTGGAGAGTCGGGGGCCACGTAAAGTCCGGGAGGAATGCTTCGTGTGATGACAGAGCCCGCTCCTACAACAGAGCCTGCCCCGATCTTGAGCGTCTTGCCTGCCCCACAAATCAGAATGCTCCCGGGGCCAATGAAAGCATCGCGCTCGATGATCAGCCGGCCAGGACCACGAGTGTGCGCGATCAAAATTGCGCGGACGCTGATCTGGACGTTCTCATGAATCTCCACGCACTCTGGAAACTCGTTATCAATGTAGACTCCGTCCCCGATAAACGCCCCTTTGCGGACCTCGGCTCCCCGCCAGCGGTGAAGAGCCGGGCGCAGGGTGGTGGAACCAGGGGCAAATCGGGCGAGCACATGGAAGATCCGATTGCTGACACGGCTCCATAGAGGTCGCTTCCCCGGGCTCATGACCGCGTCGCAACCTTTCGCTGCACAAAGGCCGCCAGCTTCGAGACGGAGTCAAAGTTGTCGGGTATGACCTCAGACTGTTCCACGGCGATCTTGAAACTGGTCTGAACGAACGCGACGAGCTCCATCACCCCCAGGGAATCGATGATCCCTTCCTGGAGAAACGAGGCGTTGTTGTCATGACTGAAGCCATCCGGCGTATAGAGCAGGTTCGTCGCGATAAAATGCCGTATCCGGGCTTCGGTGTCGGCGGTGGTCATCATACATCAATCAAAATTCAAGTTCTCGATCCTGTTTAGACATCGGCTGGATTTACTGGAGCTTGCGCCTTATTGCGGGAGGCAACAGGGGTCTAAACTTTAGGACGATAGGCCTCAGGCGGCCCGATGCGAGAACCCGGAGCCGTTGTTCCACCCAGCCTCGTCGGCATGAAGCAATCCCGGTGTTCAGGCGTTGCAGCTGGTCCCTGCTCAACCGCCAGCCTGACGCTCCGCAGTTATCCACGACATGCTCCGCAGAACTGCCTTTTGGAATCACGCAGACACCCGGATGGGATAAACACCAGTTCAAGGCGATCTGGGCCATCGTCCGGCCTGTCTCCCGGGCCAGTCCGTCAAGAACCCCGTGCGGATCCGCATCCTTGAGGTGCTGAATCTGCCGGGACAATGGACTGTAGGCAACGATTGTTATCCCGTTCGACTGGCAGTAGGGAATCAGCTCGGCAGATGGGTGCGATCGATAAGATTGAACCGAATCTGGTTCGAAACGATGCGATGCTTGCGAGTCACGGCGAGCGCGCGTTTCAGGTCGTTCACGGAAAAGTTGCTGACTCCGATATGTCGGATCTTTCCCGCATCCACCAAGTCCTCCATGGCACCCAGCGTGTCCTGGATTGGAACGGCGGGATTCGGAGCATGGATTTGGTACAGATCGATGCAGTCAACACCTAGGTGAAGGAGGCTCGAGTTGACCG
>VHDG01000584.1 GCA_016871475.1 Verrucomicrobiota bacterium | reverse complement strand
CTTCCACGATCATCCGCACCTGCTCCTTCACGCTTTGCGGTTCGAAGAGCTTGCCCAGCCAATCCTCGGCGAAGATTTTACGCCGGCCGTATTCAGCGATGAGTTTGGCCCCGTCGGAAAATGGAAACTGGGTTTTCCCAAAGCCAATGCCCAGTTCGACCTTGATGTGGCCATACATGAAATCCTCGGCGGCAGCGCGCGGCACGCCCCGGCGCACCGTTTCCTCTAAGACCTCCCGCAGCGCCAGGACCAGCGCTATGCCACAGGTTTCAGCCATGGTCGGCTCGAGAATCGCCATCTGCTCGACGGTGATCCGATGCGAACGCGTGACGGGCGCATAGATGTCGCGCGCGATCCGTTCGCCGAGCGCGTAGTGCTCCTCGGGGCCCTGCATCAGGGCGCAGACGATGGCCTGACGGGCATGAGTGCCACCGAAGAAGTCGTTGATCTCAGCCTCGGTCTGAAAATGGTCGAACACATCCGGGTGGCACGGATGCGAGACGAAGTAGGTGATGTCGGCACGCGCCGGGAGTTCACCCGCATGCGCCGCCGCCGGGTCGAGGGTGAAGACCACGCAGCCGGGTCGCAGAAGTGGAACGACTTCCTGGGCCACCTTGCCGAGCACCCGGTCGGGCAGCGCCAGGATGACGACATCCGCGGCACGCAGGGCCTCATCGCGTGGGGTCGGCGAGACGCCGCGCTCGCGGAGGTTGGCCAGGCCGCGCTCGCCCGTCTCGACGTAGAGCAATCGATAGCCAGGGTCGTCCTTCAGATGATCGGTGACGCGGCAGCCCATTTTTCCGCCGGCACCGAGGAGGGCGAGAGTGATCAGTGGTTTTTGGTTCATAAGTCTTTGGGTCGTTGTTCGGATTTGGACTGGCTTGGGCAGATTGGCGTCTTCATGTGGGCCGCGGCCCTCCCTGGAGGACATCGTGGAAGAAATGATCGCGACCGACCTGGCCGCCCTTGAAGACAATTTCACAGCCGTCGGCGACACGGCCGGGGGCGTGGACGCGGCAGAGCGGCGAGCCTGGTGCCATCGGGCCGAGATACTCCAGCGCCTCGCTGCCCAACGCCCGAGCGACATGCATCGAGGTGTCCCCACCGCAGACCACGGCGCGACGCAGGCCAGTACGCTGGAGCAGGCGCTCGAGCACCTGCGTCAGCAGATCTCCGAGCCGGCTGCTGGTCTGCGCATCCGCCGCCGCCCCGCGTCGCCGTGGATCGTCCAGTCCGCGGCTCGTGTGCAAGATCACCGAGTGGCCCGCGTCGAGTTGCTTGGCCGCCGCGTCGATGACGAAATGAGCCTGGTCGGAATCGGCAGCCGCGTCCGGATCCAGCGCCACCTCGACAAACCCCGGCTGCAAGAGCACGTGCGCGATCTGACGATCGGTGACCGGTGAGCAACTGCCGGAGACGCAGACGATCTGTTTCACGGCTTGGGGGCTGGGTTGCCTGGAGCACAGAGTTGTGGCGGACGCAGAGGCCTCGTCCTGTTCCACCCTCTGTGTCTTCGCGCCCTCTGAGCTAAATCTCCCATTCCAATGAGCCGTCAACGCGTATTCAACTCCGCTGGAGCCGACGGTGAACAAGGGACCGCCTTTTGCCATGCCCTCGATCATCCTGCCAATCACGGGGAGGTGTTCCTCCCGCAAGGTGTCAAAAAGCACGATGGGTGCGCTCTTTCCATCTGCAACGCGGAACGTTGCACCTGAATTGCTCTCCAGCTTCAATACGTCCACGAGTTCCACCGGCAGCTTCGTCTGCTCAGCAAGAATCAACCGGAGGTCCCCCTCTTTCATCGGGGTCACCGGATGTCGGCTCATGGTCGGATGCCGGTCGAGACGGAACGGTTCCGTGTCGAGGCCCGAGCGGGCGAATAGATTGCCAAACACGACGTAGCGTCCCAGCACCGGTGCGCCCACCATGAGCGGTGTCGGACGATCGCCGAACACGCGCCGGCCGATCTCGATGGCGCGGCCGATCGAGCCGATGCACGGCGAAGAATCGAACGTTGAGCACATCTTGTAATGGATGATCGGCGCGCCGCTAGCCTTGAGCGCCTGGAAGGCTGGCGGCAACGCGCGCTCCATTTCCTCCGGCGACATTGTGCGGGAACCGCCCGCGATGCCGAAGGCGCGCAGATCTGGAAAACGGGCGAGCTGCTCCCGCGAAGGCGGCGCAAGAAACAGCACCGTGCGCAAGCCGACCTTCGACAGAGCCTCCATCACATCGGTAGAGCCGGTGAAGTCGTCACCGTAGTAGGATAGGAGGAGTTCGTGGTTCATGGTTCTTAGTTCTTGGTTCTTTGTTGTTTGTTGTTTGCCTGTCTCGTTCGTAGTCCCCGGCCAGGAATTAAGAACAAGGAACTAAGAACCAAGAACATCATCATCTTCCAAACTTCCCCATCGTCTCCCTCAACTCCGGGTGTGTTGCCGCGTAGGTGTTCAAATCCACTCCCTTCACCGCTGCTTCCCACGCCTGTTGCAGGCCGCGCAGACCGGCTGCGGGCCCCATGGGATGCGCCATGATGCCGCCGCCCGCGACATACATGAAATCCGTCGTGCCGGTGAGCCGATAAGTCTCCGGCGCCTGGCCGCCCCATTGCCCCGAGCTGATCACGGGCATGGCGGTGTCGTCGGGCCGGAACATCGGGGTGCGACAGGCCTGGATGCTGCGCACGACCGAGTCGTCCGGTTCCCAGAACTTGTTCTGCAGCCCATTGACGTGCAGATGATCGGCACCGGCCAGGCGCCAGAGCTTTTGCCACGCAGGATACTCCACACCGAGGAACGGATGCCGCGTGTAAAGACCCCAGCCATTGCGATGACCGTGGATGGGCAGCGCGCAGCGGCGTCGCAACTCGAGCAACCCGGGCAGGCCAACGCTGTGCAGGCTCGCCATCACGCAGGTGCCGCCCGCAGCCAGCACGGTGTCGTGATGCCTCAGCATCGCGTCGAGATCGTCAGTGATGTTGAAGGCGAACATCACCTTCTTGCCCGTGCGATCGGCAAGTTCGTTGATTACGCGCATCACGGCGGCGACACGATCCTTTAATGGGCAATGCGGCCCGTCGGCCTGAAGCTCGTCGTCCTTGATAAAATCGATTCCCGCCTCGCCGAGTTCGCGGACGAGATCCGCGGTCTGCTGCGGGGTGAAGCCAACGCTCGGCTTCACGATGGTGCCGATGATGGGGCGATCGTGAACCCCCGCCAGCTTCCGCGTGCCCGCGACGCTGAACTGCGGCCCCGGATACTTCGCGCCGAAGGCCGGCGGCAGTTCGAGGTCGAGCAGCTTGCACCCGGAGTGATCGCTGAGTTCGTAAAGATTGCCGCA
>VHDG01000583.1 GCA_016871475.1 Verrucomicrobiota bacterium | reverse complement strand
GGGCCCATGTCCCGGAACAGTTTACATACCCGCCTCAACCTTCATGCCGGCCTATTAGCACGGCTGGTTATTCACCCTCACGGAGGACCTTTCTGGCGGCCCGGGCAACCGGGCCGCCAGCCTGCCTTTCGGGATTGAATTCGGAGGGCTAAACGGGATGATCGCGCCCTCTGTTGACTCGAAAGCATGAAACGCACGCATCACTGTAACGCGATCCGCCCTGAACACGCAGGCGCCATTGTAACCCTCACAGGCTGGGTCCACTCCAAACGTGACCTCGGTGGAGTTCTATTCATCGACGTCCGGGACCGCGAAGGCCGCACCCAAACTGTGTTTGATCCCTCGGATCTCCCCCAGGATGTGTGCTCGACGGCAGCCGCTCTACATAGTGAGAGCGTCGTCGAGATCACAGGGCGCGTCCGACCACGCCCCCAAGGCACCGACAACCCCAAGATCGCAACCGGTCAGGTGGAGGTCGTCGTCCAGAAGCTGACCGTCCTCAACCACGCGGATGTCCTCCCCTTCCCTGTCGATGACCCTGAGGCCGCCAACAAGGTCAACGAGGAGCTTCGGCTGAAGCATCGCTATCTGGATCTCCGCAGGCCGGAGATGGCGCGCAACCTCCGAGTGCGATCAAAGGCGGCCACCGCCGTGCGGGTGTTCATGGATTCCCAGGGCTTTCTGGAGGTGGAGACCCCCACCCTCTTCAAGTCCACGCCCGAGGGAGCACGCGAGTTCCTCGTGCCCAGCCGCATTCACCCTGGCCAGTTCTACGCCCTGCCCCAGTCCCCTCAACAGTTCAAGCAGATCCTCATGGTATCCGGCATCGAGCGTTACTTTCAGCTGGCCCGATGCTATCGCGACGAGGATCTCCGCGCCGACCGCCAACCCGAGTTCACCCAGATCGACATCGAAATGAGCTTCATCGATCGCGAGGATCTGTACTCGCTGATCGAAGGTTTGCTGAAAACCGTCTGGAAGACTGCTCTGAACATGGACATCCCCGCACCCTTCCGGCGGATCACCTTCCAGGAGGCCCTCGACCGGTATGGCATCGACAAGCCCGACACGCGGTTCGGGATGGAGCTGTCTGACTTCACCGAGGACTTCCGGTCCAGCTCCTTCAAGGTTTTCAGCGGTGCAGTCCAGGCAGGCGGGGTGGTGAAAGCCATCAATGCGAAGGGGCTCGCCTGCGCAACCCAAGGCCAGATCGAAACCATGACCGAGTATGCCAAGAGCTTCGGAGCAAAAGGCCTGGCATTCATCAAAGTGGAGGCGGGCGAATGGAAGTCACCGATCGTCAAGTTTTTCACCCAGGCGGAAAAGGATGCACTCAAGGCCCGGCTCCAAATTGAAGAGGGAGACTTGATCCTCTTCGCTGCGGACCAATGGCTCAACGCTTGTGAAATCCTGGGCAAGATCAGGCTTTATTGTGCAGAAGTGCTCAAGGGCCAGGGAAAGCTTGTAATCGACCCTGCGCGATTCGACTTCCTCTGGGTCGTGGATTTCCCTCTGTTGAGCTTCGACAAGGAGATGAACCGCTGGTACTCGAGCCATCACCCATTCACCGCCCCGGTGGAGGAAGACATACCACTGCTAAAGACCAACCCCAAAGCCGTCAGAGGCCAGCACTACGACATAGTGGTGAATGGAGTCGAACTCGGGGGAGGAAGCATTCGAATTCACCAGCCAAAGGTCCAAAAGACGGTATTCGAGGAGGTGCTCCAGATCCCTCCTGAGGAGACCCAGCTGCGGTTCGGCTACATGCTGGATGCCTTCCGCTACGGGGCTCCCCCCCACGGAGGCATCGCTCTGGGATTCGATCGCATGATCGCGATTCTCTGCGGCACCCAGAGCATTCGCGATGTGATCGCGTTCCCCAAGACCGCGAAAGGGACATGCCTGATGACAGACTCGCCGGCCGGAGCTTCGCCTCGTCAGTTGAGGGATCTGCACATCGAGGTGAAGGCAGCGAAAAAGGATTGATCCAGGCCGATGCAAGTCCGCGTAAAGATCTGTGGAATCACGAGGACAGCGGATGCTCTGGCTGCGGTTGAGGCTGGAGCCGACGCGCTGGGATTTGTGTTTACGGAACGAAGCCCGCGTCACATCACCGCTCGCCAGGCGGCGTCCATCATTCGCCATATCCCGCCTTTCATCAGCCGGGTTGGGCTCTTTGTGGACGCGACCATGGACGATGTGGCGCTGCTGATGTCCGAAACCGGCATCGATGCACTTCAGTTTCATGGCGACGAATCTCCCGATTTCTGCGATCGATTCCATTGCACGACGCTGAAGGCGATCAGGGTCCGAAACGCGGCGTCGCTGAAACCCATCCGCAACTATGCTGTTTCAGGCATTCTGCTGGATGCCCATGTGGCTGGGAAACATGGGGGGACCGGATCCAAATTCGACTGGTCGCTGGCACTCGAAGCCAAGCGCTTTGGCAAGCCCATCATCCTCGCCGGAGGGTTGAAGCCGGACAATGTGGCTGAGGCCGTGCGATCGGTGAATCCGTATGGCATCGATGTCAGCAGCGGCGTGGAAGCATCACCCGGGAAGAAAGACATAGCCAAACTTCGCGACTTCATTGCTGCGGCCAAGGGAGCTTCCCTGATGAGATAGCCCGAAATCGATGAACACCGCTTTCGCCAAGGGCCGTTTCGGAATCCTGAGATTGCTGGGGTATGTCTGGATGGTGGTGTACAGCACGAGCGGGGGCGATGCCGCTGAGGGATCCGTGATTTCGATCGTCTCCCCGCACAACGAATCCATTCGCGTCGAATTCGGGAGGGCCTTTCAGCGCTGGCATCAGGACAAGTATGGCGCTTCCGCGCGGGTGGAATGGAGGGATGTGGGCGGGAGTTCCGAGGCGCTTCGGTTCGTGCAATCCGAGTTCTCGCGCAAACCGGATGGCATCGGGCTGGACGTGTTCTTCGGTGGAGGTGTCGAGCCTCACAGTCTGCTGGCACAGAAAGGCTGGCTGACACCCATCCAACTGGCACCGGAGGTTTTGGATTTTATCCCGCAGAAACTCCACGGGCAGGATCTGTGGGAGCCCGAGCGCAGATGGTTTGGTGCGGCAATCTCCAGCTTCGGGTTGCTCCAAAACCTGAGAATCCAGTCGAAGCTCGGATTGCCGTCTCCTGCACGGTGGGAGGACCTGGCGGATCACAGGCTGTTTGGGTGGATCGGAGCCGGGGATCCTCGAGGCAGCGGAACCATGCTGATCATGTTCGAGAGCATCCTACAGTTTCATGGCTGGGAGAAAGGGTGGTCCATCCTGACGCGAATGGGAGCCAACTGCCGGAAGTTTGACCGGGTGTCATCCACCACGGCAAAGGACGTC
>VHDG01000582.1 GCA_016871475.1 Verrucomicrobiota bacterium | reverse complement strand
AAGCTTTCAACCGGGTCCGGACCACAAGCGGGGCCAGCTCCTGCAGCGACGCCTGCCGGGCTGGAGAGCGGGGAGCAACTGGGCGATCGCTCAGGGATTCAGCATCCGGTAGTTGATGAATGCAATCACCGCCGAAAGCAGCAGCAGCGTCACGCAAGGCAGGAGCTTGAAGAGCGGATTCTTCACCCGCAGATGCATCACAAACGCGCATCCCATCAGGAACGCGATGCCCACTGCGCCACCCAGAGCGAACAACTTTCGCTCGATCCCGGTGAGCAAGAGCAGCGAAAAAGTCAGCTTCAGGATACCCACCACATCCCGCACAGAGTCCGGGAGGCCATACAGCTTGAACTCCTGTTGAATGTTGTCATAGCGCACCACCCAGACAAAAAAGATGGATGCAGCCACCAATGCCTGAAGCAGAATCGTCAAACTATCCATGGAGCGAAGTTACGATTGCCCCCCCGGCCTTGTCAGGAAGAATCTGGGACGGGCCAGGGTTCCTTCGGATCGATCTTGCGAGCGGCCTCACCGGGTTACCCATTTCGGCGCAGTTGCAGGGCGGATGTTCACCCATGACATCATGAAAATGTCTGCGGAAAAGATTCGAATCGCGGGAGTGGACCTCGCCTGGGGCGACCGACGGCCTGATGGAGTGTGCGTTCTCGGTGTGGGTCCTCGGGGCGCCCGGGTGCTCACCTTGGGACTTGCGCAGGGCGATGAGGAACTGCTGGCGCTGCTCGAGCCGCATCTCGCATCCCCGCAGGCGTTCATCGCCCTGGATGCGCCTGTCGTGTGTCGCAACCTCCACGGCGCGCGGCCTGTGGATCGCCTCATGCACGTCCACTTCGGCCGCTTCAAAGCGGGCTCCCACCCGTGCAACCTCCTCCGTTGCCGACGTCCGGCGCGTGTTGCCGCCCAGCTCCTCAAGCGCGGATTCACCCCGGGCACAACAGGCCCCCGGACCGTGGCCGAGGTCTATCCACACCCCGCGATGGTGAGGCTCTTTGGATTGAACGAACGCATTGCCTACAAACGTGGACGCGTCGATGCCCGCCGGCGCGAGTTCCGACGATTGCAGGCACACCTCCGCGCATGCCTGGACGCTCACTTTCCCGCACTGGAGGTGAACACCGAACTGTCCCGCCTGCTGGGACTGCCGTGGACCAAGGACGTGGAGGACCAAACCGATGCGTTCTTCTGCGCGCTCATAGGATATTGGCACCACCTGCACCGTGGAAAAAAATCGGAAATCCTGGGCGACCTCGCCTCAGGGTTTGTACTCATCCCGCGACCATGAAGAACACGCCGTTGCATCGCCGGAACACCGCGTCCGCACCGCCCCGTTATGGACACTGAGTCAACCTGGGATGTGATCGTGATTGGCGCCGGGCTGAGCGGTCTGCTGGCTGCCGCAAGACTGCAATCCGGGGGCGCACGCGTCCTGGTGTTGGACAAGGGGCGCGGGATGGGCGGGCGATTGGCCACCCGGCGAACCGGCCCGGCCGTGTTTGACCACGGCGCCCAGTTCTTCACCGCCCGTGATCCTGAATTCTGCTCCCGGGTGGACGACTGGGTGGCCGCGGGAATCGTCAAGGCGTGGGCGACGGGATTTGCCCTGGCCGACGGAACCTTCAAGCAAGATGGCGAAACCCGGTTCCGGGGTGTCACCGGGATGTCCTCGATTGCCAGGCACCTGGCTCAAGGTCTCGATGTCCGCGTCCAATCCCGAGCGGCCGCCCTGGCGACCCGCGGCGGTGCCTGGGTCGTGACAACCGAGGCCGGCGAGTGCCTGCCGGGACGAGCCCTGCTGCTCACCCCTCCAGTCCCGCAAAGTCTGGAATTGATCGCAACGGCATCCTTCCTGCCGCCTGAACGGGTGCTCGGTGAGTTGAAGCAAATCGAGTATGCGCCCTGCCTCGCCGTGCTGGCCCAGCTGTCCGGTCCCAGCCTGATCCCGCAACCGGGCGGGTTGTGGTGGGAGGGCGAACCCATCTCTTGGATGGCCGACAACCAGCAGAAGGGCGTGTCCCCCGCATCAGGAGCCGCGGTGACCGTCCACGCGGGCCGGCATTTCAGCCGCACGCATTGGGAGAAGCCGGAATCAGAGGTGACCGGTGCGCTGCTCGCCGTGGCCGCGCCGTGGCTCGGGAGTGTGCCGGTGCACACGCAGCTGCATCGCTGGCGCTATAGCCTGCCCCTGCGAGTGCATCCGGAGCGATGCCTCGTGTTGTGTGAAACCCCGCCGCTCGTCCTCGCCGGCGATGCTTTCGGCGGACCCCGGGTGGAAGGTGCGGCGCTCTCAGGGTTGGCGGCGGGCGCCGCATTGGCCAGGCTCTTGTAGAAGATGAACGCTCTCCAGAAACAAGTGCTGATCGTGGGAGGTGGACTCGCCGGTCTGTCATGCGCAATCCGTCTGCATCAGGCCGGCATCCGCGCCCAGATCTTCGAGGCGGATGACGGCGTAGGTGGCCGCGTGAGAACCGATCGGTTGGATGGGTTCCTGCTGGACCGGGGATTTCAGGTGTTCTTGGACGCCTACCCGGAAGCCGGGAACCTGCTGGACAAAGGCAACCTCGACCTGCGTGCCTTCAAGCCGGGGGCACTGATCCATCAACCCTCCGGCATGTGCCGTGTCATGGACGTCTTCCGCGAGCCGCGCCAACTCATTCAGAGCGCACGCGCCCCGGTGGGATCGTTCGCCGACAAGCTGAGAGTGGCAGGCCTGAGGTGGCGCCTCATGCGTCGGAGCACCGACGAGATCGCGCGTCATGAGGACATGACCACGGAAAACTATCTCAAGCGCGCCGGATTTTCCGCCGCCATGATCGATGGGTTCTTCCGTTCCTTCTACGGGGGCATTTTTCTTGAACGGGCACTGCAAACCTCGAGCCGGATGTTTGAATTCACTTTCAAGATGTTCTCGCAGGGAAACGCCACGCTGCCCGCGCGGGGCATGGGCGAGATTCCACGGCAGCTGGCCTCCCGCCTCCCCCTCGATGCGATTCATCTCAACGCCCGGGTCACGAAGATCCAGCCTGGAACCATCACCCTAGAATCCAGTGAACAATTCCACGGCGATGCGGTGGTCGTAGCCACCGATGCGTCGACCGCCGAAGGTTTGCTGTCTGGCAGCGGAAACACCGGCACCAGCTGGCGGCCGGTGACTTGTTTGTATTTCGCTGCTTCCCGCTCGCCCATGGGCGAGGCAATCATCGCTCTGAATGGCACAGGCTCCGGCCTGGTCAACAACGTGTGCGTCCCGTCCGACCTCGCACCAGACTATGCCCCGCCCGGCCGGGCGCTCGTCTCGGTAAGCGTTCTGGGAAAAGTGGATTCGGCAGGCCTC
>VHDG01000581.1 GCA_016871475.1 Verrucomicrobiota bacterium | reverse complement strand
AGCTGGAATCACCCTTAAAACTTTTCAGGGCCTGAAAGGCTTTTACGAAGGCTTCCTGGGCTAGATCTGCGGCGTCCTCATGGTTGGACGTCATGTTGTAGAGGGTTGCGTAGACTCTGGGCTGGTGCTTTCGAACCAGCTCCTCATAGCAGTCGGTCTCGCCTGCCAGCACCCTGCGAACCAGATCTTTGTCGTTGTTCGAATCCTCGGGTGAGTGGGAGGCCTTTGGAGCCGTTGCCTCGGATGGGTTGGATTCGGTCTCAGCCACGGATCAGGTAGGACGGCTCAGGCTGCGGGAAGCCGGGCCGATTCGTTCAGGGCAGCGGCTTGAGCCGACAGGAAAAGGGTCAAATCCTCCAAGCTCCGGCGTCCCTCGTTGTCAGGCAGGGAACTGACCGAGCTCCTGGCATCCTTGAGAAGGTTATCGATGACTTCAAGGCATCGGGGCAGGCATTGTGCAGCATCCATTCGCTCACGCAGACGGGTAAGATCCGTCGCTTCCCAGATCGCCAGCCAGGCCCGGAGCTGGGCTTGTTCCTCTGGCTTCCCTGATTCAAGCAGGAAGAGCAACGGCAGGGTTGCCTTTCCTTTCGTGATGTCACTTCCGAGGGTCTTCCCTGCATGGCCTTCCTCACCGAACAGGTCCAGGCAGTCATCAAAGATCTGATAGGCCGTGCCCAGGCACATGCCGTATCTTCGCATCCCGGCCTGGATGGGGCGTGGTGCATTGTTTAGGAGTCCCCCAAGTTCTGCGGACAAAGCAAAGAGCTCACCGGTCTTCATCTGGATGACCCGGAAATAATCCTCACGGGTGATGTCGAAGTTTCTAGCGTTGCGATCCTGGAGGATCTCACCGGAGCAAACGGTGTTAGTGGCGCTGGCGACGGCCTTGCAGACCGCGGTGGTGGGGAATTCCGATGCCAGCCTGAGCGACTGTGCGAAGAGGCAATCTCCCACCAAAACGGCCAGGTGGCTGCCCCATTGGGCCGACAGGGTCGGTCGGGAACGTCGAATTTGAGCGTCATCCATCACATCGTCATGCGCCAGCGTCGCTAGATGAACCATCTCTACAATGGCTGCAGCTGTAGTATGCCCATCATTGACAGATCCAGTCGCCAAACCGCTCAAAGCAACCAGCGCAGGACGCAAATGTTTTCCCTGGGCGTTGAGCGCGTGGGAAATGTACTGCCGTATCTCCGGCTCAAACTCTTCCACCTGCCCCGACAAGCGGGAGGCAGAGGCATCCATGAACCCGCGGACGGGGTTGATGATGCGTCGCCACGCCTTGAGGCCATCAAACGAAGGGGCGACCGGGCGGGGGGGAGGATTGTTGCTGCTCACACCCATTGATGACGCAATCTAGGTATCATGGGATTTCAAGTCAAATCCTCGGATGCCCCCGCCACCTGCTCGAGGCAGGCGGCGAGGGCGATGCGATGTCCCTGTCTCCCCCGACCCTTGGCTCATTCACCTCGATGGAGGCGCGAAAACTTTTGCCTGTCGGGTCAATCAGCCGTCCTCGTGGCGGCTTCGGAGGCTGATCGCATGCTGCCGGGCCACCCATTGCCGAGCCTCCAGGAGTTTTTCAGAGAATATTCCCGGGAAGAACAGCGAAGGCCATGGGGTGACGAACGCCAGAGCCGCGGCATCCTGGGCCGCCCACTGATACCGGTCACGCAGCAGGGCATTATCCGTTCGCCGAAGCGCGTCGAATAGCATCCGGTCTTTCAGCCGGGCAAAGTTCTCAGCCGCTGTCTTCCGGGATTCCGCCGGATAGCCAGTGTTCCTGGGCTGGGTTGTGTTCCATCGATTCTTCTTTGTCTTCATAACTTCAAATCTTATTCCCCACCCGCTTCGCTCCGGGCCCCCCCCGGTTTGCTGTGAGGCTTTGGCTCGGACCTTACTCTCAATACGTTCTCGGATTGGTTTTGTCTCACGAATTAAACGAAAAACCCCGCGGTTGCTCGGCAATCGCGGGGTTTTTCGAAAAACGTTGGACTTGGCAGCTAGCTTCGTCCCTCCACGACGCCCATGCTTGGATGGCTCCAAGCAACCAGGGATTCGACACCCTGGTAGCGGGTCATTGTTTGAATGGAGTCGTTCAGCTGCATATTTTTCAGCGCTTCGAAGCGCCTGGGCTATATATGGGAGCTGTGGCTGGATTGTCAAAAACTAATTTTGAGAATTAGTTTATCGATGGAAGGCGTTCGGGTTTGTGCTTCGCCGGGCTGGGTTGGTTCGGGCCTGATTGACCTTCCACATTGGATCGGTAGGTTGGCCGCGTGTCAGAGATGCCTTCCCAGATTCCGTCGTCGGATCCTCCCGATTCCGGAGGCAGCTTCTATCGAGCGCTGTTGCTTCTCGCGACGGCGGTGCTGGTGATCCTGGGGATATTCGCATCGGGGTATTGGAAGCGGAACCCTGCGGGGCCGACACTGGCACCTGTTAACCCGCCGGATCCGGCGAGACCCGACGTCGAGATCATCCCCGATACGCCCTTTGCAGATGTCACGTCTGAGTCAGGAGTGACCTTTGTGCATTTCAACGGAGCGGCTGGGGAGAAGCTTCTTCCTGAAACCATGGGAGCTGGAGTGGCGATCTTCGATGCCAACCACGATGGCCTTCAGGATCTCTTGTTTGCAAACGGTGCTGATTGGAGCTGGACACAAGCCCGGAAAGCGAGTGTCCCGACACCGGAGCTCTGGCTAAACCAGGGTGGAATGACGTTTTCGAACTCGACGGTTTCATCCGGCCTGGCTTTCAGCATGCAAGGCACGGGAGTGGCTGTGGGCGACTACGACAACGATGGGAAGACGGATGTGTTCCTATCAGGGGTCGGCACACTCAGATTGTTGCGCAATATCGGAAACGGACGGTTTGAAGACGTCACTGCGGGCAGCGGGCTTCACCTGGGGGTTGAGGACTGGGCTTCGAGTGCTGCGTTTCTTGATTATGACAACGATGGCGATCTGGATTTGTTCGCGTGTTTGTATGTCAGGTGGTCCAGGGAGATTGATATTTCTGTGGACTATCGGTTGGTGGGCGTCGGACGCGCCTATGGTCCCCCGAACAACTTTCCGGGGAATTACCCCAGGCTTTGGCAGAACCTGGGCGACGGTCGGTTCAGAGATGTTTCTGTTCAAGCGGGGCTGCGGATGCTGAACAAGGCTACGGGGGAGCCGGTTGCCAAATCCTTGGGGGTTTCTCCTGTGGACTTGGACCGAGATGGCTGGATGGATTTGGTGGTGGCCAACGACACGGTTCAGAACTTCGTTTTCCACAATGAGCGCAATGGGACTTTCAAAGAGATCGGTGCGGCGTCGGGGATCGCTTTCGACAGCTACGGGTCTC
>VHDG01000580.1 GCA_016871475.1 Verrucomicrobiota bacterium | reverse complement strand
GGGGCGGACGCTAGCGCGCAACGGACAGGCTGCCGACGGATTTTTCCGGGCAACCCCTATGTATAGAGCTCCATTCGAGTGAGGAATCGTTCCGGTTTAGGACGATCTGCGCCACCCCTGCTGTGAGGTCTTCGAGATTTACATGGCGGCATTCTCATTCTGGGGCTGAAACGGATCTGTAGGCTGTCGATTATCTTCTGGGTTGCGGGGTTGGGGAATTCCGGGATACATCCCCTCGGACTGTATGAAGCTTATTCGACTTGCGGCTGCGGTGCTGAACCAGACACCGCTCGATTGGCGTGGCAACCAGGCTAACATCCTGGCGGCCATCGATGTCGCCCGTCAGCAGGGAGCATCGGTGCTCTGTCTTCCTGAACTCTGCATTACTGGCTATGGCTGCGAGGACGCATTCCTTTCGGCGGGAGTTCATTCCACCGCGCTACGCATTCTCAACGATTGTCTGCCTGCAACCCGTGGGATGGCTGTAGCGTTCGGTATCCCCATCCTGCATCAGAATGCTTTGTTCAACACTGCGTGCCTGGTGGTTGACGGGAAGATTCTCGGCTTCGTCGCCAAGCGATTCCTGGCCGGCGATGGTATTCACTATGAACCTCGTTGGTTCAAGCCATGGCCCGTGGGTGTGCAGCATCAGGTTGTCATCGGAGGTGTTTCGTATCCCATGGGCGATATCCACTTCGACCTGGGTGGAATCAAATTCGGATTTGAGATTTGCGAGGACGCCTGGGTGGCAAGCCGTCCTGGGATGCAACTGGCACTCAAGGGGGTGGACGTGATGTTGAACCCGAGCGCGAGTCACTTTGCGTTTGGGAAGATCGAGATTCGCAAGCGATTCGTGCTGGAGGGCTCTCGTGCATTCAGCATGAGCTACGTGTATGCAAACCTGCTCGGTAATGAAGCCGGCCGGGCCATCTACGACGGCGAGGTCATGATTGCCTCCATGGGGCGGCTCATTGCCTCCGGGGCGCGCTTTTCGTACGCAGACGTCCAGGTCACATCGGCGACCGTGAACATTGATGCCACTCGAATGAACCAGGCTCGAACGGCGAGCTACGAACCTCGCATTGAACCTTCGCCGCATGACTGCATCGAGTCTGCCTTTGAGTGGCCTGCCCTGGGGCCCCAATCGCAGTCTTACCGGGAGGCTTCCTGGGAAAGTTCGAGCAACATCAAGAAGGAGGAGTTTGCACGAGCGTTGCCGCTGGCGCTTTTCGATTACTTGCGGAAGAGCAAGTCCCAGGGCTTCGTGGTGTCTCTCAGTGGGGGGGCGGACTCCTCTGCTGTTGCGTGCCTTGTAGGGATGATGGTGCAGGCGGGGGTTGCGGAGCTGGGCATCGATGAGTTTCTTCGCAAGCTGGGGCACATCCGGAGTGTTCAGGGTTTGCGTACCCCGGCTGAGATCATTCGTGCCTTGTTGACCACGGTTTATCAGAGCACTCGCAACAGCGGTCCTGTCACACGAGATGCCGCACGAAAAGTGGCGGAAGCTGTGGGCTCCGAACACCTTGAACTCGATATCTCGGGCCTTCACGAGGGGTATCTTGCGATGGTCTCGACTGTAGTGAAACGTGAGTTGTCGTGGGAGAAAGATGACCTGGCCTTGCAGAACATTCAGTCGCGGGTTCGTTCGCCCGGTGTCTGGCTGATCGCAAACCTTCGCGGGTTCCTGCTGCTGGCGACGAGTAACAGATCCGAGGCCGCGGTCGGTTACGCCACCATGGACGGGGACACCAGCGGTGGACTCAGCCCGATCGCTGGGATCGACAAGGCATTTCTGCGGGAGTGGTTGGTTTGGATGGAGCAGGAAGGACCTCAAGGCGCGAAGCCTTTGCCTGCCTTGAAAGCCGTCAACTCACAGGAACCTACGGCGGAACTGCGCCCTGCAACCTCCAAGCAGACCGATGAAGCCGATCTGATGCCTTATACCGTGCTGGATGCCATCGAACGTTCTGCCATTCGGGACAAGCAGATGCCTGTGGATGTGCTTCGGGTCCTGCGGATGCAGTTTCCGGAACATGATCTGCCGCAGCTGGGGGTTTGGGTGGAACGCTTCTTTCGGCTCTGGTGCCGGAATCAGTGGAAGCGTGAGCGGTATGCTCCTTCATTCCACCTTGATGACGAGAACCTGGATCCCAAGACGTGGTGTCGGTTCCCGATACTGTCAGGCGGCTACGAGCTCGAATTGCAGGAGATGAAGCGGGCAATGGGACGGATGTAGAGGTTGCGAAGGGCGCATCTCATTTCCCAGTCCGACTTCGAAGTCGGACGTGCCGTTCGTTGTCCACCCTTGAGGGTGTGTCTTGCTGGGCGTGCCTGTGCGAAGATCTTGGGAGGTTTCCCACCGTGCGTGGAAGGAAAGCAGGCTTGGCCGGTCGGCGGATGGAGCGGAAGCGGGCATAGCCCGAGCACCCTAAAGAGTGGACAACGAAGGGCGCGTCCGGTTGCGACCTTCTCAGGCTTTTGCTGTTCCCCAACGCCGGTGCATGAATCGTTCAAAAGGCGAGAACATCACCTTGTCGGCGAGCAGGCCGATGAGGACGATCACGACCATGATGCCCGCCACGCTGGCGATGTCGTGTACCTCACGTCCGTAATGCAACAGCAGTCCCAATCCAACGCCGGTTTTCTGAATCACGATGTAGATTTCAGCGGCCATGAGCGAACGCCACGCGAAGGCCCATCCTTGTTTCATTCCGCTGACCACGAAGGGAAGGGAGGCGGGTAGGAGGACTGCGACCCAGGTGTGGATTCCGGACGATCCCATAGTGCGGGCCGCGCGGGCGTAGATGGGCGGAATGTTCTGCACCCCCTCAGATGTGGCGAGCATGATCGACCACAACGAGCCCATGAGTACGATGAAGAACATGGAAAACTCGTTCTGGCCAAACGCGATTAGAGCCATGGGTGCCCAGCAGACGCTGGGCAGGGTCTGAAGTCCAAGAGCAGTCACTCCGAGTGTATCCTGGAGGAACCTTGACCTGGAATTGAGCAGCCCCAATGGCAGCCCAAAGGCAACGCTTACGAAATAGCCCAGCAGCAAGCGCTTCAGGGTGACCCAGCTGGCTGCAGGGAGATCGCCGTTGGAGGTGGATTGGAGCAGGGAGCTTCCGATCTCCGATGGCGAAGGGAACAGCGGCGATGCGAAGTAACCTTTCCGACAGGCAACCTCCCACAGCACGATGAGAATCAGAAAGAAAATGCTGGAGCGAATCAGTCGGATCATTCTTCAACCTCCTCCGCCTTCGGTTTGAGATGCTTTTTCAATTCCCGGGTGATCTGCGTGGCATAGCTCGCCAGGTCCACGCTGTTGATGTCGCGAGGGCGAGCCAGTCC
>VHDG01000579.1 GCA_016871475.1 Verrucomicrobiota bacterium | reverse complement strand
CATCCCTTTCTCGCGAAGCGCCAAACACAGCTTCACGAGCTACGTCTTCAATGGGGTCACACTGCCTGGAATCCCAAATGTTTCCGGCCGTGAGTTGGAGAGCCTGAAAGAACCTGCAAAGACGGTGATCGTCATGGAGTGGGCCGCACATGGGCCGTTGTCATGGCATCGGAGCAAGACAGGCAAAGCCAACACTCCTTTCTACGATGGAGCCGAGTGCGTCCTGGGTTTTGCAGACGGTGGGGTTCGTCTCACCCCCATTCATTTCGACGGGATCAATGCTGCTTATACCCGGGACCCCGCACCCGGCCATGCCTATAGATTTAGTGCGGATTGAACGTGCCGAAGTACTGAGAGGAAGTTCCAAATGAGTATGCCGACCGACACACACAGGAAGCACTGGGTGCTTCTGATCATGTTGCTTCTGACCGTAGCCCCGCCACCCGCCTCGGCAGGCGTTTCCAAAACGGACTGGAAACCAATGTTCAAAGGCATCGACTACTCTTTTGGAAGACGCACCCCTGGCCAAGGAGACATCTATCTCCAATCGGTGCACGTTCTGCGCGTGGACTTGCAAGACCCTGACATCCGCTTCCTCCACACCCGGGCGACCACCAATCACACTTACGACGTCCGGGAGACCGCCGCCAACACCGTCAGCGCTTTTGTGGCCGAGACCAAGGTGCAGGTTGCCATCAACGCAAATTTCTATGACAAGAATACGCCCACGGATCTTAATTCCCCCGGCCTGCCGGTTGCCCTGACGGGTCTGGCCATTAGCGAAGGTTTTGTGGTCTCCAAACAGGAAGATCGCGACGCTTCGGCTTCGGTGCTCATCACCACCAATAACCAAGTCACCTTCGTCCACACAAATTTTCCTCCCACCAACACGGCGGGTATCTATACCGCCGTTTCGGGCAGTTATCCGTTGGTGATAAGAGGTGTGAGCGTCGCGAACGACGCACGCTCTCCCATTCCGGAGCTCGCACCGCGCACCATCATCGGGGCTTCACAGGACAAACGTTACCTCTATTTGCTGGCCATCGATGGCAGACAGAGCGGCTGGAGCGATGGAGCCTTCGATGAGGATTCCGCAGATTGGTGCCTCCAATACGACATGTATGAAGCCACCAACCTGGACGGTGGTGGCTCCACGACAATGGTCATGCTGGACTGCCTCGGGCAGCCGGTGCGCGTGAATCGCCCAAGCTACGTCCTGGCCCGGGGTCGGGAACGTTACATCGGAAGTCACCTGGGTGTTTTTGCAAAGCCACTCGAAGGGCTCATCAAGGATGTGCAACTCACATTCAGAGGGAACCAAGCCACTCTGAAGTGGAATACGACCACGGAAGCCAGCAGTGACGTCGATTTCGGCTCCACGACAAAGTACACAACAACGGTCACATCTTCGCCCACACCCACCACAGCCCACTCGATCATCTTCAAGGATCTGCTCCCGGATGTGCCTGTGTTTTTCCGGATTCGAGCCCAGGCGGGCATTATAGCGGAGGCGACCGCGTCCTGCTTCACGCCCTCCAGCCCGCCGCCCGCCAGGTTGGTGGGATTCGACCAACGCTGGCGTTATCAGACGAACAAACTGGACGGGCAGCTGTGGTTTGAAACTTCCTACGACGACACAGGCTGGCTGGGGGAGGGCCCGGGGCTTCTGTATTTCGATATATCCCCCCCGGGAGATACCCAGGTATCCCCCAAGGGCACGGAGCTACCGGCCATGAACCGCTCAGCAGGATCACCCATTCGTGTCGCCACAACCTACTACTTCCGCACCCGCTTCAACCACGCCTCTGCTACCCGGCCACTCTCCCTCACCTTCTCCAATTACATCGACGATGGTGCCGTGTTCTATCTCAACGGACGCGAGATCCAACGGGTTCGCATGCCACAAGCACCCACCGTCATCAACTGGAGCACTCTGGCAAATGCCTCAAACCCCTCCTCGGAATGCGGAGGTGATGCAATCGCCTCGTGTCCTTCCGTGTTTCAGCTTACGGGCAATGCGCTCACCAACCTTGTTCAGGGAATCAACACACTCGCTGCGGAAGTTCATAACTTCAATGTGAACAGCCCTGATGTTGTGTTCGGAAGCCAGATCCTTGCGGTGTATCCATTGGAGGCACCCAGCGATCCACCAGTCCTGGCCATCGCCATCGATGGCGGCCAGGTCCGGCTCTCATGGACCGGCAGCGGTTTCGTGCTGCAGGAGGCCGGGGCCCTCAGCGGGGCCGCCACCGAATGGTTGAGGGTTCCCGCAGGCAACTCGAGCCCGGTCAACATCCAGGCAGGCAGCTCACCCAGATTCTACCGCCTGATCGAACCGTAGGAGACCTGCTACTCCCACTCGATCGTCCCAGGAGGCTTGCTGGTGATGTCGAACACGACGCGGTTCACGCCCTTGACCTCGTTGGTGATCCGCGTGCTCAAGGTCTCCATCAGCTCGTAAGGCAATCTGACCCAGTCGGCAGTCATGCCGTCCTGGGACTCCACCACACGAATCGCGATGGTGTCATCATAGGTCCGTTCATCGCCCATCACCCCCACACTCCGCACGGGCAACAGAACGGCGAAGCTCTGCCAGACCTTGTAATACCAGTCCTTGCGCTTCATCTCCTCAACCACGATTGCATCCGCCCGACGCAGGACTTTGCACCGGGCTGCGGTCACCTCACCCAGCACGCGGACCGCCAATCCAGGTCCAGGGAAAGGTTGTCGGTAAACTATTTCCTTCGGGAGCCCGAGTTCCAACCCCAGGCTCCGCACCTCGTCCTTGAAAAGACAACGAAGCGGTTCCAGGAGCTCGAATTTCATGTTCTTCGGCAGCCCCCCTACGTTGTGGTGGCTCTTGATCAGCGCAGCGGGGTTGCCTCCGATCGGTACCGACTCAATGACATCAGGATAGAGCGTCCCCTGGGCCAAAAACTTTGCGTTGCCCGCGCGTCGCGTTGCGTTCTGAAACACATCCACGAAGGTCTTGCCGATGATTTTCCGTTTCCGCTCGGGATCCGTGACCCCTTTGAGTTTGGAAAGGAACTGCCTTGAAGCATCCTCGTATTGAAGCCGGACGTGAAAGTGGCGGCCGAAAACCTCACGAACCACATCCTCCTCACGAGCTCGCAACAGCCCATTGTTGACAAAGATGCAGGTGAGCTGCTTCCCGATGGCCTTGTGAATGAGCGCTGCAGCCACGCTCGAGTCCACGCCTCCGCTGAGTCCCAGGATGACCCGATCATCGCCCACCTGGTTCCGGATCTGATCGACGGCGATCGCGGCATAGCTGCGCATGGTCCAGTTCCGGCCGCACCCACAAGTCTTGTGAACAAAATTGGATAGGATCTCCCTGCC
>VHDG01000578.1 GCA_016871475.1 Verrucomicrobiota bacterium | reverse complement strand
GTGAAGGGGGCCTGTTGGGCATGTTTCGTACGACGCCTGACAAGCTCGATGAGCTGGGCCGCTTTCAGATTCCCGACATGGGCTATCCCTGCTGGGCCGCACCCATCCTGTCCCGCGGCTTGGTCATCGCACGAAATGAACGTCGCATGGTCTGCTATGACTTCCGGGCAACGTCGCGTTAAGCCTGAACTCCAAAGTTGAAACAACCGATGGCGCGGTTCTCCAATCCGGTTTTCAGGTTAAGAGCCACCCGCTTCACTTGGCGGGAACGATTCAGTAGGCCAGCGCGTCGATCGTGCACCCCGGCGGTGTCCGACTCTCATTTCAAGGGATCTTGCGCGATGTCCCTGAAACACCTGCTGTTTTGAGGCAGGCCGATGACGGACGTTGATCGCCCTCGGTCAGGGCAGAAGCCACAAGTGAGCGCCGGAACCGATGGGACGAAGCAGATGTCGCAGCTGCAGGGTGGAGGTCTCGATCATCGAAGCGCTGCCGAGATAGACATTGCCTGCGGACTCGGGAGCAGAGGCCTTCATGTGACCGGGCGCTTCCGAGGACAGTTTCACCCATTGAAGCTTCGACGAGGATTTAACCTCCAGCTCCCCGGTAGTGAGATCCGGGGAGGTGGAAACGGTCCGATCACCCAGGAGCACAGCGGATCGGTTCGCCGGTGCGGCGGAGATGTTAATGAAATAGCTGATGCCGGTATCCTGTATGGCATCCATGGACATCTCCCGCATTCGGTAGGGGTCGAGCGGACATCGCAACACCCTTGTGTTTCGGATATGGCGCGTCAGAGCTCGAAAGTGGGGAGCTGCCTGGCCCGAGCCAACCTGATCTTTGCTCCCGCCTTCATTCGCCGCGACTTCCCACGGATATCGGTCTGCATGGTCCATCGAGAACTCACTGAGAGCGAAGCCGATAAGCCTGAGATTCTCCTGACACTGCAGGGGGTTGATCCGGGTGGCCCGGCGTGCCTGTTGGAACTGTTGGACGAGGAGAATGAGGAGGAGAAGCCCGGCGGAAAACGTCACCAGCAGTTCTGTTAGCGTGAACCCGCTGGTAAAACCAGAACTGCCGCGGCCCGGGGCGATTGTCCCATTGCCAACCCGCATTCCATTGACAGAGACCAGCGTGGCCAGGGTTTGTCACGAAAAATCATGGCACACACCCCCCCTCGACCAAGAGAAGCAGAACAGACTGTTTTCCCGTGGGAGGCACACCAAGCGGGGATTTCGGCCCTCGTCACACCGTGAACATTGGAAGAAAACAATGCGGGCCGAATCCATGAGCGAAGGAGCATGAGAAATCCGGCCGAACCGGCAGGATCCGGCGTGGCAAGTTCAGCACAGGTTTTCGCAACAATGTCGTTGCGCCCGCCATCAGCCGGGGTTGAATAGGTCGGTGTGAAACCAAGACACCTGTCGATCGATCATCGCCCGGGGATCACGCCGGGCATCCTTCAGGTTGGAGTCTGTGCATTCGCGTGGCTCTTGCTGGTCGCGATGGCCGGCAACCAGGCAACGGCAGCCCAGAAAACTACATCCGCCGGTCCGTGGCGCTACGAACTGCTTCCCGACAGCCGTCTCATTGACGACTGCCCTCCCTGCGGGCGACCCACCATCCCACAACCCCTGCGCGGAACCTTCGATCTGCGGCTGCTTGATGAGAATCCACTGTTCTCCACCTACGCTCTCGAAAACATCTCCTTCACCGCAGGCCACATCGCCAGCCGTAGCTACAAGATCTCAGGGAGCGGCACCTACACCGTCGGCGGCGAGGTCGCGCTCGTGCAGGACCTCTCCCTGGCAGTGCACATCGACGACGGGTCTGCCGGCCGGCTGTGCTTCCTTACGAATGGATCGCCGCAGGTGGGCCGGCTTTGGCCGATCTTACAAGCCACCGTCATCCAGACGAACGGCACTTTCACGCAGGTGTACCATCTCGATATTTTTGCTGCGCCCCTGCGTGAGTTGTGGTTCAGCACCGCCCATGGAATGACCCCGGGCATCTGGGATCCTCCCAACCGCCGCATCAGCGGAGGGGACCTGCTGTCCTCAGCCGGCCGTGTGGTGAAACAGGATCGCGAGCTGAGCTGCCTGCTCAACCTGATCCCCTCGCCCGATCCATCGGAACTGACACTCGACGCGCTGGACGTCATCCCCGGCGGCGAAATCGTGTTTTCCCTCCGGGAGGACAAAGTCAGCGGTTCCCTCGGTCCGCTGCAACACGGAGACCTGTTGTCCAGCCAAGGGCGGATTGTGAAGCGAAACCGGGAGCTTACGGCCGCGTTTTCTCAGATGCCTCCCGCGCCGGACGCGGGCTTGGATGCCGTGCAGGTGATGGCCGACGGGGAGGTGTATTTCTCGATCCAAAAGGACTTCTTTTCCGAGGCTCTGGGCCGGCGCGTGCGCAACGGTGACGTGCTGTCGAGCCGCGGCGTCGTTGTGAAAAGCCAGGAGGAACTCCTATCGCGCTTTCGTCCGCGGGATCCAAAGCTCGACCATGGTCTCGACGCCCTCCATGTCTGGCCCAGCGGCGAGGTCTGGTTCTCCGTGGAAAGCGGGTTTCAGGGCCCCCATTTCGAGAACTACGGCCACGGCGACCTGCTGAGTGACCAGGGCTATGTCGTTGCCCGAAATCTGGACCTTGTCGGACCCTTCCAGCCGCTGGAGGACCTGGCCGACTTTGGGCTTGATGGCTTGTTCCTCGTGACGGACATGGCGATGTCGCAGCCGCCGCCTCGCTTCACCCGCATCCGGAAGTCGGCGGACACGGGGATCGTTGAGTTGAGATGGGAGGCGAAAGGCAGGGTCTTCCAGTTGATGCGAGCCTCGGATCCAGCCGGCCCATATCAGCCGGTGACGGAGATACTGCCCGACCTTTTCGTCGGCGACACGCCTCCCGCCGGGCAACACCACTTTTACCAGCTTCGCCAGTGGTGACGATGGCTGCCTTCCGAAAGCGGCTTTCGAACTCAAACGGAATTCGAGCCGTGCTCAGGCCTTTTTTCTTGTGGCCGCGGCATGGAACGGTCACGTTCTGCACGGTATTGAAACAGCGAATGTCTGTCAGCGGACGCCATTCTTCGTTTTGCTGGCAGCAGGTGTCAACGCATTCATATGAGCACATCCATTGCCGCGCCTCCCCCTCCCCCCTCCACAAAATCGTCCCGTCAGAGGCCCAAGTATCCCGGCGTCCGCGTGACCTGCAACGGCAACCAGCTGGTTGCCCAGTATGTGGAGACGCGGGTCACCGAGGGGGGTGTGTTCTACCCGATCACCCCGAGCACGGAGGGTGGCGAGATTTACCAGGGCTCCTACGCCCAGGGTGAATTGAACGTCTGGGGACAGTCCAAGGTGGCGATTGAAACCG
>VHDG01000577.1 GCA_016871475.1 Verrucomicrobiota bacterium | reverse complement strand
CAGGGAATAGACACCCGAAGCTTGGTGAAAAAACTCAGGGTGCGTGGGGCGATGAATGGTTTTATCTCCACGGAGGGGATCAGCGCGGAAGAGGCCGTGCATCGAGCAAAGTCATGGCCTGGATTGGCGGGTGTGGACTACGTCAAGCAGGTCACGCATGCCAAACCTTTCCCTTGGGACGAAAAGGACAAGGAGAGCGGAGCCTTCAAGCTGGTGCAGTCCACTCAAGCCACCAAGGAGTCGGCCAGGAACCATCGGGCAACCATGATGGCGGCGGATATTCCTATCGTGGCTTTCGACTACGGGATCAAATACAACATCCTGCGTCGTCTCCGGCAGCACGGATTCCGGGTTCAGGTTCTTCCCGCCACATCGACAGCCGCAGATGCGCTCAAGCACAAGCCGGCGGGCGTGTTTCTTTCCAATGGCCCCGGAGATCCCTCGGCGCTGGGCTACGCGGTCCAAGCGGCGAAGGATCTGCTGCAGACTGGAATTCCAATTTTTGGGATTTGCCTTGGGCATCAGATTCTAGGCCAGGCGTTGGGCGGAAAGACGTTCAAGCTGAAGTTTGGGCATCGGGGTGGGAATCAGCCCGTTAAGGACCTCGACTCCGGCAAGGTGGAGATTACTTCCCAGAATCACGGGTTCGCTGTGGATGAGAAGACTTTAGGTTCAGAGGTTGTGGTGAACCGGATCAATTTGAATGATCGCACCGTGGAGGGGTTGAGACACAAGACGCTGCCGGTGTTCTCGGTGCAGTACCATCCCGAGGCATCTCCAGGTCCTCATGACTCCACGCCATTGTTTGCTGACTTTCGGAACCTGATTGAGAAGCGAGGAGGGGCGTGAGCACTCTGAGCCACGCGGGTCCAAATATTGCGCGGATGATGGTTCGGTGTGTGCGGGTTAAACCATTTGACTCCTTGCCGACACTACTTCACATAATCCCTGCATAACCAAGCTATGGCGAGGCTCGTCCTTTTAAGCGAAGGCTTTACCGGCCGCACGTTCGAACTGAAACTGGACCACACAACCGTGGGCCGAGTTTCGGATAATGCTATCGAGATCGCAGACGGCTCGGTATCCAGCCACCACGGAGAGTTTGTCAAGCAAGGCGCTGATATCTTGTTCCGCGATCTGGGATCCACCAACGGCAGCTTCCTGGCCAATGACCGTATCACCGAGGTCGTGCTGAAGCATGGGCAGATCCTTCGTCTGGGCCAGATCGACATGAGGTTCGAGTCGGAGCCGCCCGCCTCCAAGACCCCATCGAAAGCGCCCGCTCACACCGCGGTGATCCCGGGTGGCATCAACCGTGATCAACTCGCCACAGCGGGTACAGGTTCAGGAGTCAAAAGCACCGAGTTCAAGAAGAAGAGCAACACTTCCACGCTGGTCTTCTGGATCGGCATCGGTGTCGTAATCCTGGTCTTGCTCGGAATCATGCTCTTCGTGATCTCCGGCGCCACAAACTGAGGGATCACACGGTCCCTGAGTGCTCCTTGACAGGACACCTGGGTGCAACCCCCGCGATATCCCATCCAAAGTTGGACCCTTCCCCCCTACGGCGGGCGTCGGCTCGCATGGCCTCCACCCTCTCGTTCGACAGTCTCCCGAGAATCCGTCAGTGGACAAAGGACATCTCAGTCGTCAGGAAGAGCGCGTGAGTATATTCAGCCCAGGCGGTGAGAGGTTTGGAGGGTTTTGAGGGGGGACTGGCAGCTCTGGCACGCTTGCGGGTTGCCTGAGCGGCCGAGCCCTCCGATGTGTTGGGACTCACACTCGCCCCCGTTGTCGAGGAAGGTGCCCAGTTCGCCACAAACTCATTTCCCGACTGGATCTCGGTCTCGGTGGGAATCCGCTGAAAAAGAAGGCTGTAAAGGTAGTGGATCCGTTCCTTCTCATCACGGAGCTTTGTGAAGTCTTCCCGCTCAGTCACGTTCCGGGCCTGCTCCACCACCAAAGGACTGTTCATCAGAAACAACGCCTGTTGCGGCACCGTGGTCTCATAGCGTTTTCCACTGCTGATACTTGGGTTCGCGAAATCAAACACCGTCAGCATCTCCCATAGGTCTTCCCTGTCCACAAACCCATAGACGGTGCGACGTTCGGCAGTGGACATCCGTGTGGCTCCTCCTGACAGACGATCTGCCATCGCACCTCCCCGCCGACCTGAAGATCGGTGGGTGCCCTCACTGAGATCAACAGGCTTTCCGCCGATCGTCAGATCCAGTTTTCCTCCCACCAGCAGAATGGAATCCCGCAGCGGCTCAAACTCCAGTCGCCGGACGTTCGAATGCGACAACAGGCGGTTATCCGGGTCGCGTGTCTCTGCATCAGGGGACGGCTTGCTTGACCGACGATAGGTGTCGGAGAGCATGAGCTGTTTGTGAAGGGCTTTGATGGATCCGCCGTTTCTTTGCAACTGGCTTGCGAGCCATTCCAGAAGCTCTGGGTGACTTGGAGGAGTTGACTGCGTTCCCAGGTCGTCGGGGGTGATCACCAGACCTTGTCCGAAATGATGCTGCCAGATGCGGTTGGCCATTGTGCGGTAACTGAGGGGGGACGTAGAGATTGCCTGAGCCAATTGCAACCGACCGCTTCCCTGGGTGAAGACCGGCCGATTGGTGGGTGACAGGATTTCGAGGAAGCGACGAGGGACCACGGGTCCTGGGTTTTCAGCTTCTCCACGCACAAAGATACGGGAGTCGCGGGGAGAACCACTGTCATAGAGAGCCATGGCTCGCGCAGGCGCTCCCTCATGAACCATTTCCAGCCGATCCAGCTGTTCGCGGGCGATGAAGTAGGCGCCTCGCTGGCGATTGGGGACGATGTTTACAGCCACCTCTGCCAACAGGCTGTTCAAGGTTTCCTGCCATTCAGCATCGGGGTGCGCGAAGAGCTGACCATACATCGCAGCGAGCTCCGCGATGTTGCGGGGTGCCTTCCCTCTGAAAACCTGGATGACGGGAGCGGGAAGATTGCGGGTCCGGTCGTCCTGGCCCAGTCCGGCCAGCGCACGGCGGGTCTGTTCAGCAAACCGTCCCTGAGGAATCCTCTGAGCCATCTGCCAGATTCTAAAAATCCCTCCATCGCGTCGTCCCCCGATCCGTGCAATGCGTTGCCAGTTCTGAAGGAGATCAGGGTCAGCTGTATTGTTGGTCAGATAGGCCCTCGCATCCTTGGCGGGTAGCGTGGTGGCGAACAGATACACGCCCGCCAATCGGCGGGGGTCGCCAAACGCAGTTCGCACCAAGTTGGTGGATACTTCAGCCATCCTGGCTTCGAGCTTCGAGCGTTGCTCCGCGTAGCTCGCCGCAGCGGCCGATGAACTCTGAGCTTTCGTCAGCAGAGGCTTCATCGATGGCTCCACCGA
>VHDG01000576.1 GCA_016871475.1 Verrucomicrobiota bacterium | reverse complement strand
CGTGGTCGAGGACCACACGTAACCGGCGCCCTGTGGGAAAAACCCGATGCGATCGCTCGTGGCCGGCAACGCTCCGTTGATGCCGACGTTCACCGAATCGTTCTGGCCCAATCCGGGCGAGCTGTCGGCCAGGCCGCGCACCCAGACGTAGTACGTGCCGGGCTTGATGATCTCGATGTTATAATCCAGCCGGGGACTGGCGGCCGTGTTGATGTTCACGTTGAGGTTGACGTTCGGCGTGGCCTCCATGGCGCCATCCCCAGAGTATCCGGCGTTGGCCGTCGTCAATTCCCATTTGTGATTGTTGGCCTCGGCGGTGCCATCAAAACGTTCGGCTTCGACGACCACAAGCACGGGCTTTTCAACGGGGCCGACGCCCGTGGGGACAAACTCCGGGTTGGTCGTGAGCACGATCTTGTCGATGATGAACCCGTCTTCGCGCATCCAAACGTTGACTTGATGGCGACCGGGTGTGGGAACGGTGAACGTGGCGCGCGTATTGCCATCGAGGGTCCTCGAGGACCAGACGTAGCCGGCGCCTTGAGGGAAGAATCCGATGCGATCGCTGGTGGCGGGCAATGTTCCGTCGATGCCGACATTGACGGAGTCGTTCTGGCCGGGCCCGGGAGAGCTATCGGCCAAGCCGCGGACCCAGACGTAGTACGTGCCCGGGAGATTGAATTCGATAAAGTAATCCAAACGCGGACTGATGGTGGTGTCGATGTTCACGTTCAAATTGACGTTCGGCAGCGCCTCCATAGCTCCGTCTCCTGAGAAACCTGCGTTCGCCGTCGTGGGTTCCCACGTGTGACCACTGGCTTCCGACTTGCTGTCGAAACGCTCCGCCTCGATAACGAGCAGCCCCGGGTCATCGATGGTGCCTTCCACGACGAATGTCCACGTGCGCGTCGCCGAGACATTGTTTGCGTCAACAAAAGTGAGTTGCACCGTGTTCGTGGAGCCGGAGGGCAAATTGCCGGGCGGATCGTACGAAACCGTGGTTAACGGAGAGCCCCCAAGGATGGCTGGCGTCACGCGTGCGCCGTTCAACCGCAACTCGATCGAATCGCCGCGCACGGCGACGCTGCCGTCGACGATGGACGCTTCGATGACCGCTTCGCCTGAGACGTTCCTCTCGTTCGGGCGCGGCGAGGTTGTGTATTGAACATAGGGCCGGGTGATGAGCGCCTGGCGGTAGGATTGAATCCCGCCTGCCCAGACGTCGTTGACGAGAACCGCCTGCCCATCGCTGTTGATCGAATACCACTCGAGACCGCTGATGCCGATGCCGGAGAACCAAAGCAGTCGGAACGGGTAAATTCCGGCCTGCTCGACCAGGACCGAAAATATTTTCTGTCCTTCAGGTCGGGATTTGTCGAAGACGGCGATTTCCGGAGCAAAAAGATCGCGTGGATTCTGACCTGCCGTCAGCCGGAAACCTGACTCGCGCTCGCTGCCGTCGGCCGTCGTATTGTAGTTGCGGACTTCGCCGATGCCGAAGGTGTGCACGCCCGCTGGGAGGTTCAGATAGGTAAGGATTTCCAAGGCGTAATTGTCCCTGTTCCCCACCGGACGCACTCCGGGAGTCTGGAGATCGCCGAGGAAGAGCCCGCGTTCGAGTCCGTCGGAGGCGAAATTGAGGTTACCATCGATCTCGAAAAAGCCGTCGGCGTTGGCCTGACTGAGATCAGCCACGTTGAAAAACGGCATCTGGTCTTGTGGGTTGATGAGTTTGTCTGTGAGTTGCAGCTCAGCCCGCTCGACTGACGTGCCGCGATGGACGCCGATCTGGTGCGTTCGAATGAGGAACCCGGGGAGGTTCACATCGACAGCGTTCGCCGGGACGGCAAAACCGGGCGGTATGTTCACATAGGAATAGGTCGTGAATTCATACTGAACTGAACTGGTGGTTGGCGGATTGGCGTTGTCGCTGTAGCTGAGCTGTACTTTATGAGTCGTTCCTGGGCCCAGCAGGCCGGGTGGATCGAAGGTGATCGTAGTGAGCTCGCCCGCTTTGCTCACGGTGGGAACCACAAGGGCATCGTCGAACCTCAATTGAATCGAGGCGCTGTTGATGGCGCCCCCGAAATCCTGCAGTTCCAGCGCGAGGACGGCGTCAGGCGAGACCGCGACCCCCTGCGGACGGAACGAACGCAGAAACGGTTTGGCCAGGGGTTCGGTGACAATCGTCAGGTCGTCAATCCAATGCATATCGATCGGGTCGCCCACGAACCGCGTCGCGCTTGCGTTCGCACCGAAACTGAAGCGCCCCGCCACGGGGCTGTAGCATAACAAGTTCTCGAACACGGCATTGCCCGCGTAAGAGACATCCAATGTGCCATCACGATCCACGTGAATGCGCACATCCACGAAGTTAGGGCCCGTCAAGAGAAACGTGACGCGCTTTGTAGCGATGATTTGGTTTTGGAACCAGACTTCGACCGCGGGCGCTTCCCCGCCGCCGTTGTTGAAGCTGTCGAACGATACGCGCAGTCCGCTGCCGACGCCCTCTTCGCCGCGACCATAGGGACCGTCCGGCACATCCGAGGCGAAATTGAAACTGAATCCGTCGCCGTGCAGCGGGGCGTTGTTGCCTGAACCGAGCCGCGCCTTGAAGGTGGCGGTAAAGCCGCCGACCAAAGCTCCGGCGTCGAAGTCGTTAATGACATAGAATCCCGCCTGACCGTTACTCGTAGTGAGCTTCAGCGCGCCTGAATCGCCGATGCCGCCCGAGGCGTCTACCAACGCATTGCCGTAGACAGCTGTGTCCGGTGGCAGATCGGCGTTGAAGTCCGTGGAGAACGTTCCGCCGACGGCGGATTCCGCAGACAGCGCGAAAGCGGCTGCGAGAAGCACGTGGTCACGGCATTGGATGAGGCGTCCAACGCTCGATCGCCACAGCGGCGAGGGCGCGGATCGGTATGGTATAGGGGTTGCAGGGGTCATGACGTGAGTTCTGAGGTAACTGCGGTTGGTTGTTTATGTGCCCCGAAGCCGCCGAGACGCTGACAGTTGTGCGATCATCCCACAGACAGTCGCCGATCATATAAATTACAGCCAGGAACAGGCGTACATCATACTCCAGGGTGTTTTTTGGTTAGCAGCGCGCTTATATGCAATTTCATCGCGAGACGTAAGTGCCGAATCCCATTTTCCGCGCCCGCCGCCCCATCGCCGTTCGGCGTAGATCGAATCGTCTGGCGTGAACTCCGCAAGGCTCCCAGTTCGTGGATGAAGACACGGCGAGATTCCCGTCCCCTGAAATTTCCCATTCGTCCGTGACTTCTTTCCTGGCTGACGCACATCGCGCCTGATCGCCCGGACCCGATTCGACAGGAACATTTGTGATAGGAAGATAGGGAGGGCGGTTATAAAAGA
>VHDG01000575.1 GCA_016871475.1 Verrucomicrobiota bacterium | reverse complement strand
CCGGTGAGCTTCTGGACCGTGCACTCGAGACCAAAGACTTGCCTGCGGGTCTTCGCCAACGCGCAGCGGATGCCTACATGCTCCTTGGACAGAACTCTAAGGCGATCGACTTGTACGTCAAATTGGTGCAGGAGTATCCCCAGTCCATTCCCATCCGGGAGCGTCTCGCGGATCTGTTCCTGCAATCGCGTGATGCAAAAAAAGCCGCTGAACACATGGAGGCGCTCATCCGGGAGGAACCTGGCAAGTATCCCCAGGCTTATTTGATCCTGGGTAACATCGCGATGCAGGAAGGGAAGTTCAAGGAGGCGGAGGATCACCTGCGGAAAGCCGTGGTGCTCACCCCGAAGAACGAGCCCGCCTACTACGACCTCGCCGTTGCGCAGATCAACGGAGGACGGGCTCGGGAAGGGCTGGAGACCTTGGATGAAGCCCGGGGCCGGTTCCGCGACACCTTTCAGACAGAGTTCTTTGCGGGAATCGCCCACTCCAGGCTGAAGGAGTATTCGAACGCGGTTCACCGGTTTACCTCCGCTGAAGTCATAGCCGCAGCGCGGGACACCAACCGCTTGACCCACCTGTTCTACTTCCAGCTCGGGGCCAGTCACGAGAGGAACAAGGATCTGGATGCAGCGGAGCGGTATTTCCGCAAATCACTCGCCATTGCTCCAGGGTTCGCGGAGGCCTTGAACTACCTCGGCTACATGTGGGCCGAAGCAGGCATTCGGCTCAAGGAAGCGCTACCCTTGATCGAAAAGGCCGTCGAGCTCGAGCCCAAGAATGCTGCTTTCCTGGACAGCCTCGCATGGGTCCACTTCAAGCTTGGGGATCCAAAAGAGGCCATGGTCTGGATGAAGAAGTGCATCGAACACTCCGCCGAGCCTGATCCGACGCTCTTTGATCACCTCGGGGATATCCACGCCGCCTTGGGAAACCTCAAGGAGGCCGCCGGCGCATGGAAGAAGTCGATCGAGATTGAGCCGAGCAGCCCGATCGAGACGAAGCTCAAGGATGCGGAAAAACGTCTCTCATCTCCCTGACCCGAGAACCGATGAACACGGGACCCCGCTTCAAACGGCACTACACGAGGGAGGAAGTCCGAAGAATGCTGCCTCAGGTGGAGCTGTGGCTGAACCGGCTGGATCTTGCCAACGCTGCCTTCAAGAAGGCCGCCGTGCCTCTGGATGGGTTCCTTTCTGACGGCTGCGACGTTGGGGGGCAGCTGGCATCGAGGTATCTGAAATCCTTCCTGGACCTGGCCAGCTCGCTTCGAGAGTTCGCTTCGAGAGAGATTCTGCTGCGCGATCTTCAACGCGGCCTGATCGATTTCCCCTCCTTCGCGGCCGGGCGTGAGGTTTTCCTGTCGTGGAAACGCGGGGAGCCTGATGTCGAGCACTGGCAGGACCTGGACGCCGGTTCGACCGGACCCATCACGGTCTGAGCCGCCTGAAGGTTGCTGGGGAGCTCGGTGAAGTTGGTGCGCATAGCAGGACTTGAACCTGCAAATGCATCAGGTGACTTGTTGCTCATGGTTGCCTTATTGTGCGCTTGCCTGCCTCTACGTGTAGTGATAATTCCCTGTAAGATCAAGGGTATTGTTGCATACAGAGGCAACCAGTCACCGAAAAACCTGTGCGGCAGTGTGCGTGCGACCCGCTGTTGTGCGGAACTGTGCGCGGTGTGAAATTTGTGCGGGAGCTGTGCGCGGTCCCATGGAATCGAAGGGGGGGAGGGGGTCAAATTGATCCCCCGTCCGTCTGTTAGCGATAGATCATCCCCGGAGGAACTTTCAGAACAAACGGCCGAGCAACCTGAGGGTGCCTGGGTCGCGACACTTTGCAGTTGCCCGCGGCAGGATGCCTCGTGATAGTTTCTGCCAAAGCTTCACCCTATGAAAAGCACCCGATCCCCGCTTGGTCTGTTCAGCATGATCAGTGTGTTTCTGATCGGATCAGGGGCGGTGGTGGACTGCCCATGCCATCCTCGCTCTCTCCAAGCCCGGAGCGGACCTGACGGAAGCCAGACGGCCAATCGGGAAGGTTTTGATGTCGGCATCACGCCACCAGATGCGGAGATCTTCCGGAAGTTCTTGCATGGGAGAATTCTCTTTGCGGTTGCGTCCCTTGTTGCTCTCACTGCTGGTATTCGCTTGTTGGCCAACGAAGACATCCCACTTTGGGTTCACTCCGCTGGGGGGACAAGTCCAAGTGACGAGTTGCATTCAACCGCAATCGCTGTTGGACCCGATGGAAGTACCTATGTGGCGGGGCGCCTGCGCGGAACTGCGAGGCTGGGGGACACCCATCTAATCGCCACCAACAGGAGCATCGTCTTCGTCGCAAAACTGACCAGATCCGGGCAGTGGGCATGGGCACGGGAAGAGTGCAGTTCGACAGATGGCGTGGTGGAGTGTCATGGCATCGCCGTCAATAGCAGCAACTACATCTTCCTCGTCGGAAGGTATCGCAAAGACGCCAGGGTAGGTGATTCATGGCTGCGAGGAAGATCCGAATACGACTCCGCATTCATTGTGAGGCTGAGTCCTGACGGAACTCCCAGTGGAGTCTACGGCTTGACAGGCGAGTCAATTGACAATCCTGCCCGCGCCACAATCCGGCAAGTGTGGGTCGATGGGAGCGATGCAGTTTACGTGGCGGGGGCTTTAACCAGCAGAGCCAGGTTCGGCAATACACTCATCGAAGGTGGGCTGAGCAGCGGTTTCGTTGCGAGACTGGATATGGGTAGTGAGTGGAAGTGGGTTCTCACAATCTCAGGCGACGGCATCAGCTCTTGCCAAGGATTAGCGGGAGACTCAAGTGGGCTCTACGTTACTGGCACGTTCCAGGGGCAAAATAGGTTCGGGAATGTCACCCACATCGCCACGAATCAAGCCGCATTCGTGGCCGGATTAAGCAAATCCGGGGAATTCCTCTGGACAACAACGTTAACCGCCTCAACAAACGCCGGTTCAATGGCGGTTACCCCAGATCGAGCGGGGGGGGCCTGGATCGCGGGATATTTCAATGGCACTGTGACGCCCAGCACTGATTCGAATCTTCAACATGCAGGAGGATTTGTAGCACGGCTCAAGGCAGGAGGGGATCTTGCGTGGATACGGCAGGTTGGCTCTGCAGGATCACTTCCTGGCAGTCTTAGCCTGAGCGCGGAAGGCGACTGCTATCTGGCTGGCCAACTGTTCACCCCGCAGGCTACTGGGCCGCTGGGCCTGACGATGCCACCTGACTGGGAGGGGTATGCTGCTGGGTATCTCGCCAAACTGTCTGGAGGCGGAGAACTCCTCTGGGCGATAAACGCAGGAACCACGACTGGGGAGTTCCCTCCCCTGGCCAGCAGAGGCGCTCTGACCGCCTTCGCCGGATCGTTG
>VHDG01000574.1 GCA_016871475.1 Verrucomicrobiota bacterium | reverse complement strand
CAACCTCGAGAGGAGCACGAAGCCCGGCTCCAGGAAGTGGCTGAGGTGTTTTACGGCCCGCTCGGACTTCTAAGTCCGCCTTCGGATCGAAAACCGTTTTGGTCGAAAGCGCATCAGGATCGCGTTGCAGATCTGCAGACGAAACTGCAGACGCAACTTTCCAACGCGCCCTTGCCGGAAGCATTCGCGATGGCGGTCGAGGACTCAAAGCCCGAGGACCTGCCGGTGTATGCGCGAGGCAGCCATCTCAGCCCCGGCAAGGACACCATCCCCCGTGACATCCCCGCCGTTCTTCGCACCACCGGCTCGCTCGCCATCGCGCCCGACGCCAGCGGAAGGCTGGAGTTCGCGACCTGGCTCATTTCACGTGCGAATCCTCTGGTGAGTCGCGTGACGGTGAACCGCGTCTGGCAGGCGCTCTTTGGTCAGGGATTGGTGCCGAGCTCCGACAACTTCGGCATCCGGGGTGATCCTCCTTCTCATCCGGAGCTTCTGGACTGGCTGGCAGCGGAGTTCATTGAAACCGGTTGGGATTTCAAGCGTATGCTCCGCACAATCCTTTCCTCGCAGGCCTACCAACAATCCTCCCGCGCCGTAGGAACGAGGCCCTCAACATCGGATGCGGATGTGAACCCGCTGACGCTGTTTCCCCGTCAACGCATGGAGGCGGAGATGATCCGGGATTCAATCCTCGCCTTGTCGGGACAACTGGATCCTTCGATGGGCGGTTCGATGGTCAGCTGGAAGAACAACGAGTACGTGCCAGACGGTGACGCGACCCCCTTTGACAAGCCCCGGAGATCCATCTATCTGCCTGTCATCCGGGATCGGATGCAGGAGGTCTTCACACTTTTTGATGCGGCGAATCCCAGCGTGGGATGTTCTCGTCGCGCCGAGACAACCGCCCCACACCAGGCCTTGTTCTTCATGAACAGTCCGCTGGTGAAATCTGCGGCGAAGGAGATGGCGGCACGCCTGCTCAAAGAACCCGGCTCGGAGGCGGAGAGGATCGGACAAGCATATCGAATGCTGTTCAACCGTACACCGTCGGAATCGGAGCTGACGCACTGTCTGGCGTTCCTCCGCGAAAGTTCGGCGGGTGGAAAGCGGAGTGTTGAGAAGACCTGGGCATCACTGGTGCAAGCGCTGTGTGCTTCCAATGAATTTGTGTTGATCGAGTAAACATCGGCTGTGATTTCAAACCTCACCATGAACCGCCGTTCGATGCTCCAGCGAAGCGCGCTGGGGTTTGGGCATCTCGCGTTCCTGGGCATGCTTCCGGGGGCGGGCGGCATGGCATCGGTGAAGGACGGAGATCGGCTGCAGGCCCGGCCCGCCCCGGCTGCTTCCCGGGCGAAGCGGGTCATCTTCCTCTTCATGCACGGAGGCCCGTCGCATGTGGACACCTTTGACTACAAGCCGGCGCTGGTTCGTGATTCCGGCAAGCCGCTGCCCTTTGCCAAGCCCCGCGTCCAGTTTGCGCAGACAGGGAACCTGGGCCGTCCCCGGTGGGAGTTCCGACCTTACGGCCAGTCCGGGGCGATGGTGAGCGATCTCTTTCCGCTCGTGGGGGCATGCTCGGATGATCTCTGCTTTCTTAAATCCGTGCACGGCACCAACGAAGCCCACGGCGGTGCGCTGCTGAAACTTCATACGGGCTCGGACACTTTTGTCCGCCCCAGCATGGGTTCCTGGATCTCGTATGGACTGGGAACCGAGAACCGGAACCTGCCCAGCTTCATCACCATCAACCCGACCCTGGGACACGGTGGCGTAGGCAACTACTCGAACGCCTTCCTTCCAGCGGTCCACCAGGGAATGCGGTTGGGAGGAGGCACGACCGTCGACAAGGCCACCATCAGCTATCTTCACGACCCGGACGAGGACACTCCGCTGCAACAAGCTCAGCTGACACTCCTTGACCGGCTTAACGCGGAGCATCTGGGCCGGACAGGGATGGATTCCCGACTTGAGGCGCGCATCGAGTCCTTCGAGCTGGCGTTCCGCATGCAGATGGAAGCGCCGGAGATTCTCGACCTGGGCAGGGAGTCCAAGGCCACACAGGATCTCTACGGATTGAACGATCCCAGGACAGCGTCGTTCGCCCGGCAGTGTCTGCTGGCTCGCCGTTTCAGCGAACAGGGAGTTCGCTTCGTCCAGATCACACACGGCTACTGGGATCAACACGACAACCTCACGCAGGATCATGGTCGTCTGGCGCAGGAGGTGGACAGACCCATCGCCGGACTGCTCCGGGATCTGAAGTCCCGCGGCTTGCTGGACGACACACTCGTGCTCTGGGGTGGCGAGTTTGGAAGGACCCCGACGCTTCAGGGCAACGACGGCCGCGACCATCATCCGCACGCGTTCACGATGTGGATGGCAGGGGGAGGCGTGAAGGCGGGATTCAGCTATGGTGTCACCGATGATTACGGCTTTTATTGTGTAGACCAAAAGATGCATGTGCATGACCTCCACGCGACCCTGCTGCATCTGCTCGGGATTGACCATGAACGACTCACCTACCGCCATGCGGGACGGGATTTCCGGCTGACGGATGTGGAAGGTCACATCTGTCACTCCATCCTCGCATGAAACATCAGCATCGATTGAACACCGCGCGTCGTGCCCTGGCATCCAGCTGCGGCATCGATCATGTGTCCGCCCTGAATTTTCGCGCGTCATGCCTGTGGCTTCTCGTGGGCGGGGCTCTCTGGCTGATGCCATCCAGCTCTGTCGGAGCTGATCGGGCAGAGGAATTCACGAGGGACATCCTCCCAGTGCTGAAGAAGAAGTGCTTCGATTGCCATGGTCCTGAAAGCCAGAAAGCGGATCTCAATCTCTCGGTCTTTCCGGATTTCACGTCGGTCACCAACAATCTCGAGATCTGGCACGCCGTGCTCGAGCGTGTGTCGGCCTTCGAAATGCCCCCCAAGAAAGCGACCCAGCTCTCCTTCGATGAGCAAGGCCGCCTGGTGCGATGGCTTCGAGACCTGCCCAAATCCAGCCCTCCCGACTGCAGCCAGCTCGCCTCCGATCGCACAGCTAATTTTTACAAGGGCTATGTGATGAGCCGGCGACTGAACCGCGAGGAATACATCAACACTCTCCGGGATTTGTTCGGTATTCGGATCCCGGTCGAACACCTTCTTCCAGCGGACGGCGGAGGCGGGGAAGGCTTTGATACGACAGGCAGCGCGCTCTTTCTGTCGTCGATCCACATCGAAAAATACATGGCTGCGGCGGAGGAGGCTGTGAATCTGATTTTGCCCGAGAGCACGTCGAAAATGCCTCAGGAGCTGAAGCTGGCCCGTGACCGCATCCTCCCTCGAGCTCCCCGGAACCGGGCGGACCAACCCCGTGCGGCCAGGGAGATCCTCGCGCGCTTTTCGGA
>VHDG01000573.1 GCA_016871475.1 Verrucomicrobiota bacterium | reverse complement strand
CTGTTCGCATGCGGGTTCCACATAGAGGTCGGCTTTGCCTCCCACTCGCAAGGTCGTGCGTTTGGCCAGCGGTTGATCCACCACCACCACCGCCGACCCGGACATCGCAGCCCGGAGATCCGTCGCGATTTTTTCGGCATCCACTCGCATAGCTTCGTTCGCCAAGATCATCACATCAATACCGGGTAGCCAGACATCTTCCCATCATAGGGCTGCCGCTCGAAGGAACCCCGACTGAACAGGCCGGTCCACACGACCCAGAATGGCATCGGCGATCCGCGACGCTGCATCCGCCCTGCGCCAGGGCCGAAGTTTCGAACGCATGGTCTCCAGAACTGTGGGATCAGTCAGCAGACGCGTCACCACCTCGGAAAGCTTCCCGCCTCCGAGGGCGGACTGAGGCAGCACCTCAGCAGCGCCACTGCGCGAGAAGGCGAGCGCATTGGCCATTTGATGATCATCCGCCGCAGTCGGATAGGGAATCAGAATACAGGGCAGCTGCATCGCGGCGAACTCAGCGAGCGAAGAACCGCCCGACCGGCTGATGGCCAGGGTTGCGGAGGCGAGAACCGTCTCCATCTGGTTGCTGAACCCCTTCACCACGCCCGGCACCTGGAGCCGTTTGAAAGCCGACTGAACGCCTTCGAAATCTCCCGGGCCGGATAGGTGGATGTACTGGAGCTGGGGGAATCGCCCCATCAGCGCGGGGATGGCCTCCAGAAAGGCGTCGTTGATGGCCCGCGCCCCCTGGCTCCCTCCCATGACCAGCAAAGTGGGACGATCCGGATCCAGGCCGAGGGATCGTCGGGCGGAGGTTGCTGACTCTGGCTCCAGGAATCCGGATCGCACAGGAGTGCCGGTCAAAATCACCTGTCGGCTGCGCAGGTGAACTGCGGCCTCTTCGAACGCGACGAAACCGTTGTGAGTGAACCAGGACAACCAACGATTGGCGCGGCCTGGAATGGCGTTGGAATCATGGATGAAGAGCCGGGCGCCGTGTCGTCTGCCTGCAATCAACGGCGCCGCACTGGTGAACCCTCCCATCGAGAGCACTGACGTCGGCGGCCTGCGGGAGAAGGTTTCCAGGCAGATCCGAAGCGATTGCCAGGCTCCTCGAACCACGTGCATCCGCCCCCGCTGTCCCATGCCTGCGGCGGGAAGCTTCACGACATCAAACCGGGATTCGCCCTGAAGCCCCAGCGCATCGACCTCCTTCTCTGACACGACCAAGGTCACCTGGACACCAGCGCGGTGGAGTTCCGAGGCGACAGCGATTCCCGGGAAGAGGTGTCCACCTGTGCCGCCGCAGGCGATCACGGTATGGGGCCTGGGAGGCGCGGGGGTTTTCTTGACTGTGAAGGAACGGCTCATCGAATCAGGCGGGGACCTCGCTGAAGGGGTTCAGGTTGCGACCCGGCAACCCCGCCCGCTCACCCGGGGCACGGCCATGCCTGGCGACGTTCAACAAGAGACCCACGGCTACGAACATGCACAGAAGACTGGTTCCTCCATAGCTCATGAAGGGGAGTGCGAGACCTTTGTTGGGCAGCACCGCGGTCACGACGCCGATGTTGATGAACGCCTGCAGACCGATCAGGAAACTGAGGCCGCAGGCGAGCAGCATCCCGAAGCGATCCCGGGCATTCCAGGCGATGACCACACCGCAGATGACGATGGTGATATAAGCCAGGAGGACGAACAAACTGACCGTCAGGCCCAGTTCCTCACCGACCACGGAGAAGATAAAATCCGTGTGATGCTCGGGCATGAAGCCGAGCTTTGTCCGTCCCTCGCCCAACCCGATGCCTGTGACACCTCCCGAGCCAATCGCAATCATCGCTTGATAGGCCTGATAGCCCTTGTCGTCCTTGTATAGCTCCGGATGCAGCCAGGCCATGATGCGCGTTGAGCGGACGGAGTTGTTCATGATGGCGACGATGAACGCGGCCGTCCCGGCCAACATCGCGGGAAAGAAAAACGCAGGCCGTGAACCCGCCACCAGCAGCATCACTCCGCTGACCGCGGCCAGGAGCGCGGTGGTTCCCCAGTCCGGCTCGGGGAAAATCAATCCCAGGATGCCTCCGATAATCAGCGCGGGGATCAAGGCTCCATGCATGAAAGACCCCATTCGGGAATGATTGGCTTCTCCATACTTTGCCAGCGCGATGATCAGCGCGAGCTTGGCGAACTCCGATGGCTGAAACGACTGACCACCGATAAAGATCCAACGTCGGGCGCCTTTGATTTCGTGAGTCAGCCCGGGGATGAACACGCAGGCGAGGAGAATGAGAGCCACGGCATAGACCGGCCAGCCCAGGGGCCTCAACCATTCGTAGGTCGGGATCGCCACGATGCAGCACATGGCGAGCCCCAGCCCGAACCAGACACTTTGGCTCTTGAGATACCGGGCGCTTTCCATCCCGACGCTGGCACTGGTGATCATGACAAGACCCAGCGCCGCCAATGCAGCAACGCAAAACACCAGGAGAATGGGAGCAGTGCGCATACGCAAACGGGGATCAACAACCGGAGCTCATCGCGATTCAGCCAAGGCAATCCTCAGCACACCCCACCTATGCAATGTGGAATTCAACAACGTGATTCTTCACCAGCAACCACCGATGAGGTCATTCTCCCGCCAAGGAACTCTTCTGTACGCGGGAAGAGGCGCGCCTCTTCCGCGAGACCCTTAAATCCTATAATCCAGGCCCAACGGAATCAGGGCCGGGGAGGAGGAGGCAAGCTCGAGGCAGAGATCGGAGCGAGGCCAGGCGCAGCGGGTGGACTATAGGGGGGAACTGATGACGGTTGCAGTGCGGTCGGAGAAGTGTAATCAGTTACCGGTAAGGGCGCGGGTGCCGGAGGGGCAACAGCTGCGGGCGCCGGCTGGGAAGGAATCTTCAACTTCTGCCCAACCTTGATGGCGTCCAGCTTGAGATTGTTTGCCGACTTGATGGCCTTGATGGTGACCCCCTGGCTCTTCGCAATCCTGCCCAGGGTATCCCCGGACTTCACGGTGTAGGTCTCCGTTGCAGCGGCGCCGGTGCCGGCGTCGCCGGTGGACATTGGATTCGGGGCGATCGACTTGGCGGGGATCATCAGTTTTTGGCCGATCTTAAGCTTGCGCGAATCGACACCCGGGTTGGCGGCCTCGATGGCCTTCCACCCCATCCCGTACTTCTTCGCAATCACGGCACCGGTTTCCCCCCGCATCACGGTGTGTTCGGTGCTCGGGGTGCTGGGAGCTGGCTCGATGGGTGCCGGGCTGATCGGCGGGGGAAGGCTGATCGGCGGCGCGGTCGGGGTGACAGACAGGGCTCCACCCGGAGGAGGCAATGCGCCGATGCTGGATGGCGGCGCGCTGACAATCCCACCCACCGGCGTGGCGGATGATGGG
>VHDG01000572.1 GCA_016871475.1 Verrucomicrobiota bacterium | reverse complement strand
AAGGACGCCTGCCTCTGACGCCTGAGTTTCTGACAGAGCGTCCCAGCGGGGATCTTTTCGGTCTCACCCAGAATGTGGGAATGGGCTGGGATCCTTCAGAGGCAGGCCGAAAACCGTTTCTGATCCTGAGCACGCAGGGAGGGCTTCGTGCACCGGACGGAAAACCGGTGGCACTGGGATATCACACAGGCCATTGGGAGATCGGTTTGCTGGTGGAGGCGGCAGCACGAGAGATTCGACAACTCGGAGCGGTGCCATTTGCCGGATACTGCTCCGATCCCTGCGATGGCCGCACCCAGGGAACCACGGGGATGTTTGACAGCCTCCCCTATCGCAACGATGCCGCCGTGGTCTTCAGACGGTTGATTCGTTCACTTCCCGTCCGCGCGGGAGTAGTGGGAGTGGCCACCTGCGACAAAGGGTTGCCCGCGATGATGATGGCTTTGGCTGGGACTCCGGATCTTCCTTCGGTGCTGGTGCCAGGAGGGGTGACGCTTCCGCCCGAGGACGGGGAAGATGCCGGCAAAGTGCAAACCCTTGGGGTCCGGTTCACGCACGGACTGGTGACGCTCGACGAAGCGTCCGAACTCGGATGTCGTGCTTGCGGATCACCCGGAGGTGGGTGCCAGTTCCTCGGAACAGCCGCCACGTCCCAGGTGGTTGCGGAAGCTTTGGGAATGGCGCTTCCCCATTCGGCTCTCGCGCCTTCCGGGCAGCCGGTCTGGCTGGACCTGGCTGTTCGTTCAGCCAGGGCAGTCCACGACCTCGACCGGAGAGGGATCAAGATGCGCGATGTGCTCTCGGACGCGAGCGTGCGCAACGCGATGGCCGTGCACGCAGCCTTCGGGGGTTCCACGAACTTGCTGCTGCATATCCCGGCCATAGCGCACGCAGCCGGATTGCGCAGACCTGACGTCGCTGACTGGATCGGGATCAACCGGCGCACGCCCAGGCTGGTGGATGTACTCCCCAACGGCCCCACCTACCACCCCACCATCCGTGCCTACCTGGCGGGCGGTGTGCCGGAAGTGATGCTTCACCTGCGCAGGCTCGGGCTGGTGGATGGCACAGCCATGACGATCATGGGCGTTCCCTGGAATGAAGTTCTCGATGCCTGGGAGCAGTCGGAGCGCCGCAAGCGGATGCAGGAAACGCTGATTCGGGAAGACGATGTCTCGCCTCAGGATGTCATCATGTCACCCGAACAAGCGAAGCAGAGAGGGCTCACTTCCACCATCGCATTCCCCTGTGGGAATCTCGCTCCCCAGGGTTCAGTGATTAAGAGCACCGCCATCGATCCCTCGGTGGTGGATGCCGACGGTGTGTATCGGAAGGAGGGACCTGCGCGTGTTTTCGTCTCGGAGAGGGACGCGATCCAGGCGATCAAGAAGGGCCAGATCCAGGCGGGGGATGTGATGGTCCTGATGGGTTGCGGACCGATGGGAACGGGGATGGAAGAGACCTACCAGCTCACTTCTGCGCTGAAGCATCTTCCCTTTGGCAAGCAAGTGGCCTTGATCACCGATGCCCGTTTCTCAGGAGTCTCGACCGGCGCATGCATCGGCCACGTCGGGCCGGAGGCGCTGGCAGGGGGACCGGTGGGACGACTGAAGGATGGCGATCTGATCCGGATCGTTGTGGATCGAAATCAGCTCGAGGCGTCCTTGGATTTCGTGGGGGAGGGCGGAAGCAAATGTTGCCCGGAGGAAGGAACAAAAATTCTGGCCCAACGCGATGCACATCCGCTCCTGGCAGCCCATCCGCGCTTGCCTGCGGACACCCGGCTCTGGGCTTTGCTGCAAGCCGCCAGTGGAGGCACGTGGGGGGGATGTGTTTACGACACCGAAGCGATCGCGAAGGCGTTGGGGATGGGTGAAGCTGAGACCCGCGCCTGACCGTCATTCATCTGACGAGGGCACCACCCAATTCAGTTTCCAGCTTCAAGCGAGGCGAGAACAGCGGGATCGCGGACATCCACCCAACGGCCGGCGATGCGCATCCCGGCAATTTTATGGCCGGCGGCGGTCAGAGCATTGAGAGCATCCGTCAGCTCGTATTCGCCACGGGGTGATTTCTGAAGCTTTGCAGTGAACTCGAAGAGGTTGGGGCGGAAGATATAGATCCCGGCGTTGTACCAGGCCGTGTCGCCCGGCTTCAACCAGCCCTGCTGACGCAACTCTTCGATCTGCGCATGGGATGGCTTTTCCACAAGTCGTCGCAAACAGAACTCATCGTCGAAGAAGTTCAGACCGCCTTGCGTGACATCCTGACTTCCGGTGACGGTGACCAGTCCCGAAAACTTCGCCTCGGAAAACCTCTGCCTCATCTGCACGTAGGTCTCAGGCAGAACGAGGATATCGCCGTAAGTCAGGAGGAAGTCATCGGCGCCCACAAACTGCCGGGCCAGCTCGGGTGCCTTTCCGGTGCCGTCCTGCACGACCTGACGTCCGTACTCGATCCGCATCCCCATCCTGCTGCCGTTCCCAAACCAGTTCTCGACCACCTCTGCACGGAAACCCGTGACAATGAACACATCGGTGATGCCCGCGCCTTTGAGCCCTTCCAGGATGTGTTCGAGGATGGGCTTGCCCTGCACCTTCAACATCGGTTTCGGAATCTCCTGCGTGAGTTCCTTCATCCGTGTGCCTTTTCCAGCTGCCAGGATTACACCCTTCATAGATTTAAATGCTGATGCAGAATCACCCGCGCATCCGGCTTAGTTCAACGTGATGCCACGACGCACGAACGTAGGAACATCCAGATCCTCCCCGCCGTAGATGGTGGGTTCGCTGCGCTCAAACCGTCCGCGGGAGATGATCTCAAGATTGAGTGTGCCTTGTTTCCAAACTCCGGGTTTTCGAAGGCCGCCCAGCCCGGGTTGCCGTGCCATCGCTTGAACCAGTTCCGGTGCGCTTTCGGGGGGCGGGGCCACGAAGCGCGACGGCGGCCGCGACTCCTTTGAGAGGTCTGCCTCTCTGAGGAGTGGATCGCTCTCTGAAGCCACCGTCGGCGGTGTGGATAGCGAGACGATGACTCCCGGCGAGACCTGGACGGAATCACCTTCGGGAGCTCGCTTAGCAGCGAAGCCCGACGCCACGATGGTGATGGCGATGCGTTCGTGAAAGTCCGCCTGCACAGACGCCCCGAGTGTGAGATTGGCCTGAGGCGCCTGTCGCCCGAGTTGTTCCATGACGTGATTGACATCGCGCATGGTGAGGTCAGGTCCGCCACAGATTGAAACCAGCATCTGATTCGCATCAGACAGTCCAGCGCCACCCTCGATCAGGGGGTGGGCGAAAAGCTTGTCCATGGCGGCGGGCAGCCGGCTTTCACCGCGCGCATCGCTGCAGGCGAGGGCGCTGTCGGAATGCTGTCCACGCAACACGGCACACAGGTCGGCAA
>VHDG01000571.1 GCA_016871475.1 Verrucomicrobiota bacterium | reverse complement strand
TCGAGGATCGCAGCCGCGACTGGGGTTTCGATCAGGCCGGGGTCTCCCACGGGTTGGCGCTGGCCGATTTGGACGAGGATGGGGATTTGGATGTGGCTGTGAACCAGTTCAGGGAAGGCGCTCTTGTGTATCGCAACGATGCGTCAGCGCCCCGGATAAAGATCAAGCTGGAGGGGGCAGGGGGTAATCGCTTCGGTGTGGGCGCAAGGATTTTTGTTGCCGGAGGTCAGGTTTCCCAGAGCCAAAGCGTGATGGCGGGAGGACGTTATCTCTCCGGGGATGAACCGGTGAGAGTTTTCGCCGCGGGCACAGGGACTGGAGAATCCTTGACGGTTGAAGTGCGGTGGCCGCTCGGGGGCATCACGGTCGTGACCGGTGCCCAGGCCAACCACCTCATCACCGTGCGCGAGGCCGCGGCGGCCAGAGGTCCACGTCCTGCTCAGCCGCAGACCCCGAGTCCTCTGTTTGAGGACTGGAGCACCCGGTTGCCGGCGGGAGGTGATGAACCGTCGCGTGAGTTCGATGATTTTGCACGGCAGCCGCAGCTTCCGTGGAAGCTGAGCGCGGCCGGAGCAGGAATGGCGTGGTTTGATGTGAACCAGGATGGTTCGGACGAGCTGCTGATTCCGTCTGGATCGGGCCGCGGTTTGCGTGCGCTGACACGGACGAAGGATGGGCGCTTCAGCTGGCTGGAAAAGAATTGGAGGGATGCATCCAGTAACTCACCTGCGCGCCCACTCATTAGCGTCCTTCCATGGTATCTGAAAGGCGGAGCCCCAGTGGTGCTCGGAACCTCGTCCAATTACGAGGATGGAACCACCAACGGCTCCATGCTCCAGGTCTTCGATTTTTCCCGCGGGACGGTGAGTGCTGGGTTGCGAGCTCGGCCTGCCACACCGGGGCCGCTGGCACTGGCGGATGTTGATTCCGATGGTGATTTGGACCTCTTCGTCGGGATGCGTGTGTTTCCGGGCAGGTATCCGCTAGGGCCCATGTCCTACTTGTACCGCAACGACGGCGGCCGGTTTCGTGCGGATCTCACCAACGCTTCTGCGTTCCAGCGAGCAGGAATGGTCTCCGCTGCGTTGTTCACGGATCTCACCGGAGACGGATTCCCGGAGCTTGTCCTCGCGTGCGAGTGGGGACCTCTGCGGGTTTTTGCAAACACAGCCGGTTCGTTCCGGGAGGTCACAGAGGCAATGGGATTGTCCAAGTACCGAGGTTGGTGGAACTCGGTCGCGTCGGGGGATTTCGATGGGGACGGCCGCATGGATCTCATTGCAGGCAACTGGGGCAGGAACACCAAGTATCAGAAGCATCTCCATCATCCTCTGCGGCTCTACTACCTGACACCGGGACCGGAGGTGGAGTCGATGACGCTGGTGGAGGCGTATTGGGATGAGAGCGTGGCGGACTATGTTCCCTGGGTTGCCTGGGATGACCTGACAAGGAGTCTTCCGTTCCTCGCAGAAAGATTCCGGTCGTATCGCGCTTACGGCGCGGCGGGTGTTCGGGAAATCTTTGGACCTCTGGCTGGCCAGGCGGTTTACGAGGAGGCGAACACTCTGGATTCAATGGTCTTTCTGAACCGGGGCGCACAGTTCGAGGCCAAATCACTTCCTCCCGAGGCCCAATGGAGTCCTGTCGCAGGCCTGGGGGTTGCGGATTTCGACGGTGATGGGAGCGAGGACGTTTTTCTGGCGCAGAACCATTTCGGTGTTCCTGTGGAAACGTCGCGGTACGACGCCGGACTTGGTCTGCTGCTGCGAGGCGATGGTCGCGGTGGTTTCCAGGCTTGGCCCGCGTCGAAGAGCGGAATCCAAATCTTCGGACAGCAACGTGGCGCGGCTGTTGGAGACGTCGATGGCGATGGACGCTCCGACGTGGCCGTGTCCGTGATCGGCGAGCCCGCACGGCTTCTCCGCAACTCCACTGCTCAACCTGGACTCCGCGTCGTGCTGCGCGGCCCACAAGAAAATCCCCAGGGCATCGGCGCACGGGTCCGCCTGATGAAGGACGGGAAATCCGGGCCAGCCCGGGAATTGCATTCTGGAAGCGGATACCGCTCACACGATAGCGCCGTCCTCGTTCTCGCCCGCCCATCCGGAGGTTCAACCACACTCCAAGTTCAATGGCCTGGAGGAGCAACTACCACCCATCCAGTCGACGCCGGTCTCCATCAGGTGGAAGTGAAACAGTGAGTGTCAGCATTCTGTTCCACTGAGGAGATCCCGCCGAGCAACCTCAGCAGGTGCGGCATTGCGTCGGGCAGTGGATTCAGGATCGAGGGAAGGGGATGGCTCCCGTGTGTCGGTCTCAGTTCTTGCCAACGGTTCCGGAGATGGATCCATCGGGCCGAATCTGAATCTCCCGCAGCTCTGCAGAAATCTGGTTCGTGCGCCACGCTCCTCGTGGAAACCGCACGGCGAGTGCGTCGATGTTTCCCTTGCCGGGGGCGCTCATGAGGGTCGTCAGACTGTCCTGAGAACCATAGCCACTGCCGGCCTTGATCTCTCGCAAGGGGCCCCAGGTTCCTCCTGCCCGTGCGCGGAGCGAGGTGCCCACGCCACCGTCGTCGCGTGATACCTGGATCCGGAGGCCAGGTCGTGCCAGTGCATTCCGGTACAATTGGGTTTCCGCACCGTTCTGTGCTGCGAGCAGATCGGCGCGTCCGTCGCGATCGAAATCTCCGACGGCCAGGCCACGGCCTTCCCCATACACGCGGAGACCGGAGTTGGCCACGGGCGTGAAACCTCCTTTGCCATCGCCTCGCAGGACAGCACCTCTTCCTGCATCACGCCTCCAGCTGTCCGGCGCCATGCCAAAAAAATTCTGACTCACGGCGATGTCCTCATGTCCGTCTCCATCCAAATCCGCCACGACGAGTCCCATGACCGGGCTCCACTGGATTTCCCCGGGCAGCGTCCTGGCTTCAAAGCGATCTCCGCGGTTCAAAAACACCGTGCTCAGAACGTGTCGGATCTCCCACGTCGCCAAGCCGGCCAGCCGCTCGCCGTACAGCGTCTTCAGATTCGACTTCCCGTACGCTTCGAACGTTTCCGCCACGTCGCGGACAAACGGAAACGCCATCCCGATGTGACGCAGGGTCCGATGGGGCACTTCCTCTCCCGTGGCCTCGTCAAAATAGCTTTCCACGATGTCGCAGCTCCCAGCCCCGCGGAGGTCTCCGAAACGAATCTTCCACGGGCGGCCTGACGTTGCACGATACTCGGTGTTGTCTCCGAGGTTTCCGGCAACGATGTCCGGGCGTCCGTCCTCGTCAAAATCGCCGGTCGCTACGCTTGTCCACCATCCCGGGAATGCACCCAGTCCCCGGTCCTCCTCCTTCAGTTGCCCATTGTTGTTGTAGAGGATTCGCAGCGGTCCCCATTCGCAGGCGATG
>VHDG01000570.1 GCA_016871475.1 Verrucomicrobiota bacterium | reverse complement strand
CCTCTGACACACGACGTCTTTGGAAAGCGGTAGAGGACTACCGCACTCCAAGACGCTTCGCGAATCCCTAGCTCCCCCTGGGAGCGCCAGCATCCCTGCCCACTCCGGTTTCGAGGTCTATCGCCCCGGCGTACTCTGTTGCAGATCGCCAACGAGTCGGTTTGCGAGGGGTGAAGCACGCAGAATCTCCACGATCGCCCTCTTGTCAGCTCGAGTAAGGAGGTCGAATGGAGCCGCTGAGTCCCGTTCGCTCAGGATCCCGCTCAGGCGCTGCCAGAAAATGTCGCGCACCTCCACAGGCAACGATTCCAGCGAAGGGCTGAAGATCATATAGCTCAGCCGGTGTTTGAAGAGATGAGTCCTGCCATCGAGGTCCCTTAACGATCGGCCTTTCGGATCCCGGAACCCACGAGCCTCGAACGCCTTCGCGAATCCAGCGTCACCCTGCAGACCTTCGGGAGGCAACGGACCTTCACGAACGAACAGCAACTCCTCCAGAAGCTTTTGAACCTGGCTTCGCGCAACGCTGAGCGCCGAACCTGAAAGCACGTTGGTCTCAGCTTCCCCCAGTTCACGCCTGATCGATCGCCATCGATGGATCGCGATCCGACAGCTCTGATTTGCTTCCAGCAGTCGCTGATGCGCACCCGACTGATGCTCAAAAACCATCAATGCAACGATGTCGCTGGAAGGAAGCAGATGCAGACTCCGATCGAAGTATCGCTCAAGCGACTTGAGATTCGCCCCGCTCTCGCGATCAAGGACCGCGCCTTCAGGGACCGGCCTGGCGACTTCATTGCCCATATGCCGGGAACTTCCATGGGAGCCCGTGACGTACCATCCACCCCATCGCTCGGAAATGGGGTTCTCGTGGGTGATTTGGAAAGTCCCGGCCGACAGGATCGGCTCGCCATCTGCCGCGGTGAACACAGAACGAACGAATGGAGCCGGCACGCCACGGGTCTTGGCGGACGCATGGCAGCTCAGGCATTCAGGGTCCCGGACAAACTCAGGCCTGCGGGTGAAGGAGCTCCGCGGGATCCTGTAAAACGTTGCCCCCAGGACCGGGTCGAAGCTGATGATCTCCATGTCGGCTCCGGGGACCCATCCGACATAACAATCATCGGAGAAATAGATGGCCCGCGGATGGGACGGGTGGATGTTCTGGCGTTGGAGACTGGTCTTGGAGAACACGAGGAGCTGGGATTCCACCGGGACCTTCAAGCGCCGGAGCACATTCTCGACAAATCCCTTTTCGGTGGGAGCAGCCAGCAATCTCGGCTGCTGTTCAAGCTCACGCACCAGGCCTTGCACGGCGTCCTGAGGAACAGTCGCCGAGTAGTTCAGAGGAGGCAGCTCAAACTCATCCGTGGATTGCGGAAGGGCCGACGGGGAAAGAAAGCAGGCGATGGACAAACATCCTGCGAGAACAATCGCTGGTTTGCGTTCTGATCGAAAGCCGCTGGCTGTGCAAGTCACGACCACCAGACGTCCAAGAGCTTCGGACTGATCAACAAAAATTGCTCAGGCCACAACCTGGGTTGCCTGCCATCATGATGCGATCAAAACTTGATCCACCCCGTTTGATAACAGATCCAGACCAAGCCAAAGGCAACCCCAGCGGTGACTGGGAGCGTCATGACCCATGCCCAGAGAATCCGCTCCACGACTTTGAGCTTCAATGCGCTGAATCGCTTTGCGCATCCCACACCCATGATGCTGGTGGTGATGGAGTGCGTCGTGGACACCGGCATCCCAAAGGTCGCTGTCAGCGCAAGAACGGTTGCAGCCGTCGTCTCAGCAGCGAAGCCATGAACAGGCTGAAGCTTCACCATTTTATGGCCCATGGTCTTGATGATTTTCCAACCGCCCATGGCAGTGCCAGCTGCCATGGTGATGGCACACGTAAACACCACCCAATAGGGAACTGCCTGGCTCTTGGCGTCGCCGATCGCGGGCATATAGCCGAATTGAAGCCAGGTCGGGAACAACCCAACAAGCTTGTCCCCGAGCGACAGCTTCAGGGGATCCGATCCTTCGGGTGTGAGGAGAAAACCCAGCCCCGCAGGGAGGCTTGAAAAATCTCCTGCCTTGGTTGCTGCAACCAGTGCCAGCGTGATCACCCCCATGGTTTTCGTGGCATCGTTCATCCCATGGCTGAAGCCCATGTATCCGGCACTCACCAACTGAAGTTTTCCGAAGGTTCGATTCACATTCACCGGCTTCCAGCTCCGAAGAAGTGAGTAGAGCAACCCCATGAGCACCATGCCGCCCAGGAATCCGATCAGCGGGGAACTCACCATGGGAATCACGACCTTGTGCAACACCCCGGACCGATCCATCTTGGTCTTCTCTGCGACCTGTTTGACTTTGCCTTCAAAAACCACTGCGGAGATCTTCTTGCCGTCAACGGTAACCGTATGCGTTCCGTTGGTTTGAACCGTCGGTCCCAGCGCCGCAAGAAGCGCAGGGCTGGCATCCACGAGATACTTCGACTTCTTCTCCTTGGTCTCAGCCCACTGGATCGCGCTCCAGATCCCGGCAGGGGATCCGTCGCGGTTCGTCAAAGGCGTGGTCGCACTCATGCAGAAAGCCGCTCCGAGCACGGCACCAATCAGCCCACCCACCATGGCGTGTGTCGAACTGCTAGGCATCCCGTACCACCAGGTCAGGAGATTCCAGAAAATCGCCGATCCCAGGGCGCACAGAAGAACGGGTTGTGTCACGTAGGAATCCACGACAAGGCCGCTGGAGATGGTCTTCGCGACCGCCAGACCGAAGAAAGCCCCCAGCAGGTTGGTCACCGCCGCAAGGATGATGGCCTGCCTCGGAGTCAGAACCTTGGTTCCAACGACTGTCGCGATGGAGTTGGCGGTGTCGTGGAAGCCGTTGATGAATTCGAAGATCAACGCCACGATGATCACGGTCAGGACAAGAGTTAGGGTCATGTGGTGGTGCGTCAGGGTTGCATGCCGGATGGCAGCTCGGAGCTGCCCACGTCTGAAACGGGCATCCCGAACCTTTTGCTGAGCATGAAAAAGGCGGGGCGAATGACAGGAGGCATCAAATCGGGACGCGGTGTCATGAGTTCTTCAGGATGACGAGGGCGATCACGTTCGCAGCATCACGGCATCGATCCACAACCTTCTCGTTCAGTGAGAAAAGGTCCTTGAGGATGATGGCGCGTAACGGAGGATATCCAGGCGTGTAGAACTCACTCTCCAGTTCGAGCAGCACCGCATCAGCCTGCGACTCAAGCGAGCGAATCTTGCGCTGATTCGCCCGAATGCCGGCGAGATTCCGCCCATCCCGCAGCGTCCCCACCATCTCTTGAACCGCTTTCACGGCAGCCGCCATCAGTTCCGTCTGCGCAGTGAAGTCGGTGTCACGGATCTGCTCAGCCACGATCTGATAACGTTCCGCG
>VHDG01000569.1 GCA_016871475.1 Verrucomicrobiota bacterium | reverse complement strand
GATCCACTACGGGCTGGGAAGCGACAATGACAATCTCCCCTCCTTCGTCGTCCTGATCACGCGCGGGAAGGTTGATCAGCCGCTTTACTCAAGACTCTGGGGTAGCGGGTTCCTTCCCTCGAAACATCAAGGAGTTCAGTTCAGGTCCGGAAAGGATCCGGTCCTCTACCTTTCCAATCCGGAAGGGATTTCGGGGGAGAACCGGCGTGCGATGCTGGATCGGCTGAAGGAGTTGCATGAAGCACGTATGGCCTACTCGGCCGATCCCGAGATTGAGACGCGCATCGCGCAATACGAAATGGCTTATCGAATGCAGACCTCCGTGCCCGACGTTATGGATCTGAGCCGGGAGCCCGATTCCATTTTTGAGATGTATGGGCCGGATGCGAAGAAGCCAGGGACTTTTGCGGCCAACTGTCTGCTCGCCAGGCGACTTGCAGAACGCGGGGTGAAATTTATCCAGTTGTACCACCAGGGATGGGATCAGCATGGAGGCTTACCCAACGGTATCCGGCAGCAGTGCAAGGAGACCGATCAGCCCGCTGCGGCACTCTTGAGAGACCTGGATCAGCGGGGGTTGTTGGATGACACACTGGTCGTTTGGGGAGGCGAGTTTGGACGAACGAACTACAGCCAGGGAAAGTTGACCGCGACGGACTACGGTCGGGATCATCATCCGCGATGCTTCTCCATGTGGCTGGCGGGAGCGGGGATCGAGCCCGGTATCCACGGAGAAACCTGCGAGTTCGGCTACAACGTCGTCAAAGATGGCGTCCACGTGCATGATCTGCACGCCACCCTGCTGCATCTGATGGGCGTCCACCACGAACGCCTGACCTACTTCTACCAAGGACGCCGCTTCCGCCTCACCGACGTGCACGGTCACATCGTTAAGCAGATTGTCCGCAGCACCTAGTGGGGTGACTCCAATCTTTAGAGCTTCTGCTTGGCTTCCTCGGGAATTTCCAGAGTGGTGTTCCCAACATCTTTGATCTCCACCGTGATGGTGTTAATCAGATCCACTTCCTGGGTATCGTCACGAGATCGAATCTTGCCACGCACGGTGAACTCATACTTGTGCAGAACCCCGTCCTTCAGAAAAAACCGAGCCAACCCTTGAGCGGATGGAGCTGCGGCTGCACGTCGCCCAAGCAGCGAGAAGATCTCCTTCGCCCAGGCACCATCGAGGTCGGTCGTGATCGCACCATCGGTTCCCTTCTTGAGACCGAGAGCTTTGTCCGCCAAAAGACGGGCTTCCTCAGACGGACGCTTGATCAGACGCAGACGTTTGACCGTGGAGTTCTGCTCACCGATCTCAGCGGTCGAAATCCAGCCACCATTGTAATTCACGACCAGTTTCTCCCCTTTGGTGGCGAGTTCGACTTCCGTATCTCCAGACTTCCCTTGAATCAGGGCATAGCCATCCTTATCGGTCTTTCCTGAGAAAGGGGCTTGGCTTCGGCCGGCGGATTCGCTTCCGGTAACCTTGGGCACATAAGACCAGCTGTAACCGGAGGCTTGTTCGAGTTTCCGGATTCCATCGATGAGTTCCTGCTTGAGATCAGCCGCTGCGGAGTTCAGGGATGTCAGGCAAATCGTGAAGCCAGCAAGAAGGGCGAGTGTGTGTTGTTTCATAACAAGATCCAGCACCCGTCTAATCACTTCGATCGGAGACGCAGGTGATGTGAGCCAAAAATCCTTGGGTTCCTGAGGTCAGTAAAGGAAATTGTCGGCCGAATTCCACGTCCCTGATCAACATCCAAGCAGAGCTGAGTAAGGTCCCCTTCCCGACACACTGGCACTGACCACTCTCACCCCCATGGAAGTCGGACGCGCAGTTCGTTGTCCCCTTCAGGGTGTCCCCCCCAACCCCAGCACGTCCCCCTGGGAGCGCTGGCGTCTCGCCCTGCTGAGCACGGAGACTCCGTTAACGCGCGCGCGCGCCCCAGCCTCGGATGAAGCCCACACATTGGGCAACATCCGGAACAGAATGATCCCAATTGTTTTCGTACTCTATCGAGATGTTGCCGGTGAACCCCTGCGCTTTCAGCTCATCCAGGCATCCGGCGATATCTGACACCCCCATCCCAAAGACTCCATCAGGCAGATGCGACCCAATGGCAGCTCTGTCTTTCAGATGCGTGCTGATAATCCGCCCCTTGAGAATACGAAGGCAATCAACAGGCTTCAGCCCGGAGCTGGCCCAGTGTCCCGTGTCGGCACAGGCCCCGATCCGTGCATCCCGACCTTTCAACGCCGAGGCGAGAAACTCAGGGTCCCAGATCTTGTAGTCCGGATTGCGCGGGTTCTTGGCATGCTGGTGATAAGCCACCTTGATGTCGTACTCCTTCACGAGTTTCTCGATCGTGTCCAAGGCATCCAGGGATTCGGTCGTCACCGCATACATCTCCATCGTCCTGGCAAACTCAAAAATTTTCCGTGCCTCAGTCTCTGATTTGGGAATGCCCACCACGCCGTAATTGACAGCACGGATCTTGTGATGCGCCAGCTTGGCCTTGACCTTCGCGATCACCTCGGCTGATGCATTGTGGTCCCACTTCACCCCTGGCTCCTGAGGACTGAGCTTTTGACCGGGGTAGAACTCGATGATTCGACCTCCCGCTTGATCTGTTTTCTCGATGGCCTCGAACACGCTGAATCGGTTGAAGGTGTAGGCCTGACACCCGACGGCAAATCCAGCGATCGAATACTCGGATGGGATCGGGAATGCAGCACGCAGGGACTGGGGAACGAAGGCGGCTGCCAGCAAGCCAATCAGAACGAGAACGAAGCGCGGTGAGGAGGTCATAGAGCGGCGGTCAGATGTGGGTTTAGTTTTTATCGGGCGCGAGCATAGGAGGCGTTCAGGGCTCCGTAAACTCAGAAACTGGATCCTCCCATGTTTGGCATTGTCGTCGGATCTCCAGCAGCGCACGCTCCGGCGGCTATGATCACATTCTCCCGCTTTTCTCGAAGGGTTCTCCCGATCCTGATGTTGCTGCCGCTGTTCTCCCAAGCCCAGGTCGGCAAGGTGCTCACCGTGGTCCCCGGTGTCTATTTCCACGAGGGCGATGTGGGACGGAAGGGGCACTGCAACCATGGATGGATTGTCTTCGATGATTTTGTCCTGGTCATCGATGGAAACTTCCCTTCCGGCGCTCAGGAAATTATTCCCAAGATCAAGGCGGTCACCACCCAGCCCATCCGCTTCGTCATGGACACCCACCATCACGGAGACCATGCGTACGGAAACCAGGTCTGGCATGAGCTGGGAGCCACACCGGTTGCACATTCCGGGGTGCTCGCTGAAATGAAGCGATTCGAGACCGGATTTTTTGGAGGCCAGCCGGGGCGATGGGAGGACACGGCAAAGGGGCGACCCGATGTCGCAGCTTCCAAACTGAAACCTCCCACGGTGCTGTTCGAG
>VHDG01000568.1 GCA_016871475.1 Verrucomicrobiota bacterium | reverse complement strand
GCACCAGGAATGCGCCCGGCTCGACTCCACGCATCGGGACGTTCGCATCGGTCCCCGTATCTCGCTTGGGAAGATTGATGACCACAAAGAGTTCCGCCGACGCCGCGACCCCCTCCGGGGTGCGCAGGATCCCCCGAGCATCAGCGATCACCCGTACTTCCTCACGGGATAAACCGCTGGTCATCTCCGTGTCAGAGCCACTGCGCATCACGATGACGGTCTGGGGCGATCCGGACAGGGTCATCGCCCGCTCGAAGCCTTGTGCGATGGACAGCACCCCCACAAGGACAGCGACCACTCCCGCAATCCCGAACATCGCCGCCGCGGAGGCTCCCATGCGCTCCGGGAGGGTCCGGAAGCTGAAGGAACACACGGCACCGATCTGGGCAAACCAGTTGATGATGCCAGTCATAGTCTTCGAAGAGCCGTGGCGACCTGCAACCTCAGCGCGCTCAAACCGGGCAGCAAGCCTGTGGCAAGCCCGAGAATGCAGACCAGAACCGCACCCATCACAACATCACTGATGGGAAAATAAAAAACTGGGAACGCACCCCCGGTGGGATCGCCCATCGAGATCAAAACCCAGGCGAGGCCCAAGCCAATCCCTCCTCCGATCGCAGCCACAAGCAACGACTCAGCAAGCACCAAACCCATGGCGAGACGGTTGCAGAAACCGATCGCCTTCAGGACGCCGATCTCGCCGGTCCGCTCCCTCACCCCCTGCGCCATTGTGTTGCCCGCAATGAGCAGGATCGTGAAAAACACCGCGCTCAGGATCGCTTTGATGATCAGACCGATATCGCCCACCTGTTTCGCGAAGGATTGCATGAAGGCTTTCTCGCTCTCAGCTTTCGTCTCTGCGGGACTGTTGGCGAATTCTTCATCAATCTTTCGAGCCACGGCTTCGGATTGAGCGGGATCCTCAACACGCACGATGTACCACCCCACCTGCCCTCGAGCCCCCATACGCGCTTCATCGAAATAATCGTAGCGGAAAAAGAACTGGGTTTCATCCGCAGCAGGATCAGCCCCCTCGTAAATACCCACGATATCGAACTCCCAGGTGGTGGCACCACCTGCCGTGCGCCAGATGGTGCCTTGGATCGGAACCCGGTCTCCGACCTTGAATCCAAACTTCGAGGCTGTCTTCCGGCCAACCACAGCGCCGGTTCTTTTCCGCTCCCATGCCTCCAACTGAGCGGGCGGAAGCCGAAACTCAGGATACATCCGCAGGTAATCAGCGGGATTAACCGGGATTTGGGGGAAGAAATTCTTCGCATCCTGGTAGATCCCGCCAAACCAGGTCGAGTGGACAGCCTGCTTGACGCCCTCAATCTTTTCTATCCGGCCAAGGTAGCTGGCAGGCAGCAACTGAATGAGCGAGATTTTGTGCCGAACGATGAGCCGATCCTGACCGGCGATGGGGATTCCCACCTCGATCCCGGATCGAATCGCGGAAAGATATCCATATAAGAGGAAAGCCGCTGCGATGCTCGACACGGTCAACGCCGTACGCAGCTTGCGACGTTTCAACGAACCCCAGATCAGAGGGAAAAACTTCACGAGACGGCCTCCTGCACCAGACGCCCCTTGTCCAGGTGCACGATCCGGCTTGCCCGTGCGGAAGCATGCGGATCATGAGTCACCATCAACACCGTCTTTCCCTGCTGACGGTTCAGCCCTTCCAACAAACCCAGAATCTCATCGCCTGACTTGCGATCCAGGTCCCCAGTCGGTTCATCGCAAAGCAACAGGGTTGGATCCGTTACAATCGCCCGGGCAATGCCCACCCGCTGTTGTTCCCCCCCCGAAAGCTGATGCGGATAGTGTTTCAGCCGATGAGTCAGCCCCACGATCTCAAGGGCTGTCTCCGCATGCTTGCGTCTCTGGCTGGATGACAGATGGGTCAGCAGTAGCGGGAGCTCGACATTCTTGAGGGCACTCAACGAAGGCATGAGGTTGTAGAACTGAAAGACAAATCCTATGTGCCTTGCCCGCCACGCCGTCAACGCCGAGTCGCTGAGCGTTTCCACCCGATCCTCACCGACAGCGATCGACCCCCGGGTGGGCCGATCGAGACCGCCGATCAAGTTCAGCAACGTGCTTTTTCCCGACCCAGAAGGCCCCATCAGTGCAAGAAACTCCCCACGTCGGATCTCAAGTCGAAGGCCAGCCAACACCGGCGTCACTTCGGATCCTCTTTGAAACTCCTTGGAGAGATTCTCGATTCGGACGAGCGAGTCGTTCATGCCTTTGTGAAATAGGCCGCCTGTTTGGCGGAAATCGGCATCTCGAGACGCTGCATCACCTGGAGCAGGTCCTCCCAGACCTCCCGTTTGATGGGAAGCGACTGGGTCCTCAGCACGTACGAAGGATGGTACGTGGGCATGACATCGACCCCTTCGAGTTGTGTCCATTGACCGCGCAGCTTCGTTATCTGCACCGAGGCCCGGCCGAACAGACCTTCCACAGCCGTGGCGCCCAGCGCGACGATCACTCTGGGCTGAATCAGCCTGATCTGCTCACGCAGGTGCGGCAGGCAGGTCCGCATCTCCTCGGGCCGTGGCTTGCGATTCCCGCTCGTCTGGCCAGGCGTGTCAGGCCTGCACTTCAACACGTTGGCGATGAACACATCCTGACGCGTCAACCCCATCGCTGAAATCATCTTGGTAAGCAGCTGCCCGGCAGCCCCCACGAACGGTTCCCCCTGAACATCCTCATCGGCTCCCGGAGCTTCACCCACGAACATGAGCGGGGAATGAATCGAGCCAACCCCGAACACCACGTTCTTTCGTGATGCCACCAGATGTGGGCACTGGACGCAGGCCAGGATCTTCTCCCGGAGCACAGCCATCGCCTTCTCCTTCCCTTCACGATCAAGAGCGAACGATGCAGAGCCGGGACCTCCCTTCATGTTCTTATTCGAAGCCGAAACCTCGGTGACAACCCCTGTCCCTGATGAAGCCCGGGGAGTCGATGTAAGAGAGGTGGGCACACGGGCAGGCGGAGTTCCCGATGGAACTGATGATGGAGTGGAGGGGGCTGGTGAGTGGCTGACGGGCGGGGCAAGCAACTCCGACAAGAGGACACGATCGACCATGACAGTCTTGCAGCCCTGCCGTTTCAGACTTTCGAGATGATCAATCGCAACATCCAACGCCGCAGCAAAATCCATAAAACCATCCGATCCAAAGCCCGCATAGAGGGCATCTCACAGCTCAAACCCACTAGAAGTGGGCAACCAATCCTTCCAGCGTAGGTCCCCCTTCAGTCGAACTCGCACGAGGGTTCAACATCTCACGCAGATAGTCCAGCGCCTGGGAGACACTCTTCACGGACTTCGGCAACACCGCACCGGCAGCGTTGGGATGTCCCCCTCCCTTCAGTCGCTCCGCCACAGCCAGCGCCTCACCGTTCCTGCTCCGAAGGCTGGCCACCATCAC
>VHDG01000567.1 GCA_016871475.1 Verrucomicrobiota bacterium | reverse complement strand
GTATCGAGGCCAGCCTGAAGCCATGGAGCGCGCGTTCCAGCAGGAGCTCGCCAAAACCCGAGGCCAGGCCCTCACCAATCTCATCGAACGGAAACTGATCGTGCAGGAGTTCGAGTCGCGAGGCGGCCCGCTTCCGGAGCGGTACGTGGAGGATGAGATTGATCGCGAGCTTCGCAACAACGTTGAAAGCCGCGTTGGGCTTCTCCGCAAGCTTCAGGCCGTGGGCCAGACTTACGAGGATTACAAGCGGGAGAAACGCGAGGATATTCTTGTTCGTGAGATGAGCATGTATCACGTGAAGTCGGACAAGATTCTGATCTCGCCCAAGAAGATAGAAACCTACTATCAGGCCAACCTGTCCGAGTTCGCCCTCGAGGAGAGGGTTCGTTTGCGGCTCATCACGCTGAACAAGGCGGCAGGCGACGACAATTCAGCAAAGAAAACCCTGGCAAAGGAGATCGCGGGGAAACTGGCTGGTGGCGCATCGTTCGCCGAGCTTGCGGCCGCTCATAGCGAGGATTCACGTGCCAAGGATGGAGGCGACAGCAAGGAGTTCCTCGACACCAAGACCCTGCGTGAGGAGTTCAAGTCCGCAGTTGCATCGCTGCTTGACAAGAAGGCGTCAGACGTCATCGAGACGCCGGAAGGCTTCTTCATTCTGATGGTCGAGGAACGGCAATCCGCGGGCCATCGTCCCTTGGGTGAAGTGAGGAACGCCATCGAGGACATCCTCAGCGCGCGCGAGCGCGAGCGACTTCGGGAGCGATGGATTGAACGGCTCCGGAAGAAGGCGTTCATCACCTACTTTTGAACCGCTTTGCACTGGGTGGCATGGCTTGAACGGTTAGGACCACTCATTCATGCGAATCGGAATCACATGTGGCGATCCTGCCGGCATCGGCCCTGAGATCGCCCTCGCTGCATCGATGGCCGAAGCCCGCGAACCCGGGCTTCATTTCGTCCTGATCGGGGACCACGTTCAATTGCTGCGGATCGCACAATTGAGATCTCCTGCAGAACTCCCGGACGCGATCTCCTTCGAGCCCGATCCCAGCAACCAGGGATCTCCCGGTCAGTGGACGAGAAGCTCCGCCAGCTCGTGTGCGGCGATGAGATGGCTGGAACATGGCGCCCGGCTTTGCATGGCGGGGAAGCTGGACGCCCTGGTGACGGGTCCGGTGAGCAAGGAAGGGATCATCGATGCCGGATGGACGACCTTCAGGGGCCAGACCGAGCATTTGACCGCTCTGGCGGGTGCTTCTGATACGGTGATGATGCTTCTTGGGGATGACGACCGGGGGCGTTGGATCCGGGTCTCGCTTGCCACCGTTCACATTCCGATCAGAGCCGTTCCTGATGCGTTGACCGCGGATGCGGTCGAACTGGCCATCCGACGCTCCTCTGAGGCCTGTGCGCTGCTGGGGCTTGCCCGGGCCCGAATCGGCGTGTGTGGCCTGAATCCGCATGCAGGCGAGGGCGGGAAGATCGGTGATGAGGAAATCCGGATCGTGCGTCCTGCGGTCGAGGCCTGCAGGGCTCGCGGATTGGACGTCGAGGGCCCGTTGGCGGCCGACACTCTTTTTCATCAGGCGATCCGCGGGGACTTCGATGCGGTCGTCGCGATGTATCACGACCAGGGGCTTGCGCCGATGAAGCTGGCGGCCTTCGACAACGGCGTCAACTGGACCCTCGGACTCCCGTTTATTCGGACGTCTCCGGACCACGGAACCGCGTTTGATATTGCAGGACGTGGCAAGGCGGATCCCTCGAGCATGAGGGCAGCGATCCGATTGGCGGTGCGGCTTGCCCGAAAACGAGACACCTGCGCCGGCTGAAGGGGTGAGGGATGAACGTTTGTTCGATCCAAAAATTTGTCCCTGGGACGGTTGAATCCCGGAATGAGCGGGTTAAAACGTCCGATAGAATTCATGGCTGAGGGGCCGCTCGTTGGACGGCCTGAAGCATTTTGAACCGAGAACCAGATGAGTCAGGAAAGCGCATCAAATCAGTGGTCCCTCCGAGAGACCTGTCCGGTGGACTTCAAGGCGTTGGAGTCCTCAGGAGCGTTTCGACCCATCCTGGAGGATCTGAGGACTTCAGCCCGCGACATTGACGCGGATGCGGTGAGGCGAGCTCGGAAACTTCTGGAGCAGGATGGTTATCCTTCTCCGGAGGTGCTTGAGCAGATCGCCCGGGCTCTCGCCCGCGGCTGGCCTGCGGCTGAAACCTGAGCTGATTTGATTCCGGGTGACAACGGGTTGGAGTGAAGCCTAAGCTCTCCGCCGATGTCTCTGGCGACTCAACCTCTGATCCTGGCAGGACGTGAGTTTTCTTCCCGGCTTTTTGTGGGCACGGGCAAGTTCTCCTCCCATTCCGCGATGCGCGACGCCCTTGTTTCGAGCGGCACCCAGATGGTGACCGTCGCTCTCCGGCGGGCCGATCTCTCAGGTCGGAAGGATCCGTTCGCCGACATCCTCGATTACATCGATCCAGCCCGCTACCTCATCCTTCCAAACACCAGTGGCGCCATGAATGCGGAGGAAGCGGTGAGATTGGCTCGCCTGGCTGCTGCTGCGGGGTTGCCCAAGTGGGTCAAACTCGAGATTCATCCCGATCCTCGTTACCTCCTGCCCGATCCCATAGAAACCGCCGCGGCGGCGGAGCAGCTCGTGAAGGAGGGGTTTGTGGTGCTTCCCTATATCAACGCCGACCCGGTGCTGGCCAAGCGACTTCAGGATGTGGGCGTGGCGGCCGTCATGCCGCTGGGATCACCCATTGGCTCGAATCGCGGAATAGAAACCCGGGGTCAGATCCGGATCATCGTCGAGCAGGCCACAGTTCCCGTGGTGGTTGATGCGGGGATAGGCGCCCCCAGCCATGCCGCGGAAGCGATGGAGATGGGCGCGGACGCCGTCCTCGTGAACACCGCGATCGCCATTGCCTCTGATCCTTCACGCATGGCGGAGGCCTTTCGTTGTGCTGTTGAATCCGGGAGAACCGCATTTGAGGTCGGCCTGGGCACCCGGACGGAATCCGCGTCTGCAACCAGCCCGCTTACCGCTTTTCTCAACTAACTGCTCTGCCTCCACCATTCTGATGAAAAACACTGCGCGGCCTCGTGATCTGTCCCCCTCGAGACTGGGAACCCTGCTCAAGCGGGTCAAAGGCTCCCGCATTCTCGTCGTGGGCGATGTCATGTTGGACCAGTTCATCTGGGGGAGCGTCTCGAGAATCTCTCCGGAGGCCCCGGTTCCGATCGTTGAGTTCCAGCGGGAGAGCTTCATGCCCGGGGGCGCGGCGAACGTCGCCCGCAATCTTTCCGCGCTGGGCGGGAGAGCGGACCTGGTCTCCGTCGTCGGCAAGGACGGCCCAGCTGAAGGCCTCTATGAGCTTCTGCGACGCGAGAAGGTTGGATGCCGGCACTTGCTTCAACATCCCCAGCGTGCCACCA
>VHDG01000566.1 GCA_016871475.1 Verrucomicrobiota bacterium | reverse complement strand
TTCAAAGCGAGGTGACCATGGCGTTCCGGAGAAGTTGGGGCAATGAGGATGCGAGGCTCATAGGAGGCCCATCTCCTGTTGGGACAATCAGAAACAGGAACACTGCCTGATGGCACGACCTTAACCAAATGAGATACTCAAGGCCTGTTGCATCTGACTACCCGAGGGAATGAAGACGACCGAGCTACAAGGCCGTTCCGCTCGCGGCGGCGCTCTGAGGCTCGAAACCGACATCGGCCTGGAGGTGGCTAGGATCAGCTACCCAGGCAACCCCAGTCTCGCCCAGCAGTATCTCCGGATCACGGAACTCATGTTCACCCCCCCTGTCCTTCCAGGCGATGCTTTTAAGCCCGACGAGTACGAGTTCATAGAGCTTAGCAATACGTCCGCGAACACTCCGCTTGACCTGACCGGAGTTCACTTCACACGCGGGCTCTCCTTCTCCTTCATCGGTCCTGCCGCAATAACCTTGGCTCCCGGAAAACGGATCGTGGTGGCCAAAAACCCCGAGGCCTTCAAGGCACGCTATGGGACCTCGATCCCCGTTCTTGGACCCTACCTCGGAAACCTCGAGAACGGTCGCGAGACGATAGCGCTGAATGATGCCCACGGAGAAAAGGTGTTGGAGTTTAGCTACAGCAATAAGTGGTATCCCATCACAGATGGACTGGGGTTTTCTCTCGTGATCCAGACGGAGAACGGACCTTGGGACACTTGGGGTCTGGCAAACTCATGGCGAGTCAGCAGCCGCACGCTCGGATCGCCCGGCTCACCGGACGACCTCCCGCCTGCGCTTCCTCGAGTCGTCGTGAACGAGATCCTGAGTGCGCCCTCCGCCGGCAAGCCTCAGGCCATCGAGCTCTACAATCCTCCAGGGCTTCCGGCTGCCTTGGATGGATGGTATCTGACAGACGACCTTCGAAATCCCAAGAAATATCAGTTTAGCAAAGGCACTTCGCTGGCCGGTGCAGGTTTCCTGTCGGTGACTGGCAACTCTTTCGGATCCGGCGGAAACGCTTTCAAACTCTCCCGCAACGGCGAGGAGGTCTGGCTGTTTTCGGGTGATCCCATCACCGGGGAACTCACGGGGTATCTGCAAGGCTCCCGGTTCGGGGCCGTGGATGAGGGGACCACGATTGGGCGGTTTGTGGATTCAGTGGGACACGACCATTTCGTGGCGCAAGATCGGTCCTCGCTGGGACTTGAAAATGGCAAGCCACGAGTGGGACCACTCCTGATCAGCGAGGTTCACTTCCATCCTGCGGTTCCACCCGGCGCGGCCGAGGAGGCTTTCGAATTCATCGAGTTGCACAACGTTACCTCCGCGTCGATTGCGCTCGGATCGGCCCCTCAGGCGGGCCATGGTTGGACCCTCCGGGGCGACGTCGATTTCGATCTTCCCACCAACGCCGTCGTGCCTGCTCATGGGTTCTTACTGCTCGTTGGTTTCGATCCGAAGCAAGATCCGGATTCTGGTGAGAGGTTCCGCCGAGCGTATTCACTGGATCGCTCGCTTCCTCTGCTAGGCCCGTGCCGGGGACGCCTACGAAATTCATCCGGGCACCTGACGTTGAACCGTCCGCTGACCGGCGCGACAACCAACGGGTACTGGATGGTCGTGGACGAAGTCACCTACTCAGATTCACCACCATGGCCGGGTGGCGACGGAGATGGTGCCTCGCTGCAGCGCCTGGGGGAAGAATCGTTTGGCAATGATCCGGCCTCCTGGACCGCAGCACGGCCGTTGCCAGCGAGCGGCACCGTTCGCGGACAACCGCCCGTTTTTGAAGTTGAGCCCGCCAGCCGCGAAGCCGTGGCTTTCCAGGACGTCGAGTTCACTGGCCGTGCGAGTGGTGTTGAACCTCTGAGATATCAGTGGCGCTACAACGGCGCTGTCCTGCCGGGGGAGACCAATGCCTCACTCCGGCTGCCCCAAGTCCATCCGTCGCGCTTCGGTCTCTATCAGGTGACCGCTTACAACTCTGCCGGGTCCCGGCACAGCTCGGTTGCCCGGCTCACGTTAAAGCTGCCTGCCTTCGTGACTCAACAACCTCAAGGCCGCTTGTTAAAAGTCGGCACCAACGTATCGCTCAGCGTATCAGCCGTGGGCAATGGCGAGCTGACGTATCAGTGGCGCTTGAATGGACAGCCGCTGGCCGGTGAACACTCGAGTGTCCTTCAACTGCGAAATGTCCAGTTGAGCCAGGCAGGCCGATATGATGTGGAGGTAGGCGACAGCGTTGGCGTTGTGTTGAGCAACCCAGCTCAGATCTCGGTGCTCGAACCACCTGGAATTCTCGAACCTCCAGACAATGTGAACGTCGTCGTCGGCCAAACCATCATGCTTCAGGTCGCGCCGTCGGGATCCCAACCCTTCGGGTATCGATGGCGACGAGGATCGACCCCACTGAACGGAGCCACGAACCTCCTGCTACAGATCGGGAATGCGCAGGTTGCGAATGCAGGCAACTACACCGTGGTGGTCACGAACCTGGTGGGCTCTGTGACAAGCCGCGTGGCCGTGGTGTCGGTCTTGGTGGATGCCGACAAGGACGGAATCCCCGACAATTGGGAGAACGCCAACGAACTCGACCCCGGCAATCCAGCCGACGCACTGATGGATCCGGATGGAGATGGTGTGATCAACCGAGATGAGTTTGTCGCGGGGACGAATCCCAAGCAGCGAGCGAGCTACCTGCACCTTGAACGCCCGGAGGTCGTACTGTTGGGAGACGGGCTGACGGCAGTCATCATCAGTTTTGAAGCCATGTCGAATCACACCTACGTGATCGAGAGTACCAGCGATGTCGCGGTGAAAGCTTGGGTAGATCGCTGGACATTCGCCGCCCGACCGACGAACGGGCTCGTGGTGGTGACCAACGTCTTAGGGACGCAGGATAGAGCATACTTTCGAGTTCAGACCCCTCGCCTTCGGTGATCGGTGAGGCAGGGTCCGCAGCGTTCGCGCGAAAGAAGCGAGGGGCCCGCTTTGTCAGCTACAAAGCGATGGTCGCAGAATCCTTTTCCTCGAGACTCCTGCAGGCAGAAGGGACCGCAATTTTGCAATAATCAGACGCGAGTGCGCAATGACACTTTGCCCGGCTCGCGGTAAGAACGACGCTGTATGCAACCCCGGATGGTCCAGTCTGGCATGGGCAAGGGCCTCAAGGAAGTCGACCTAGCGCCAAGCTTTCAGGTTCTGTTGAAGCACATGTCCGGAAAGTTGCCCGGACCGGAAGAAACAAGGAACCAATTCTACTGCGCGGGTGCGCCGTTGTCTGGTGTGAGGACGACTTCGATGGGGACGTTGGCTTTGAAGTCGGGCGCCTGCACTTTGACGGCCTGGATGACGGCGTGAGCGATTCGATCGTCCTTGCGGGTGGGGTCTGCTGCTGAGCGAAGCTTCGAGAAACGGACACAAGTTCCACAGCACGATCTGGCAAATTCCTCTGACG